>JAEWCW010000196.1 GCA_023390415.1 Pseudomonadota bacterium
GGCGTGACCGCCGGCGAGGCCACGGCCGCGACGCCCGCGCCGACCGCCGTCGTCAATGCGACCGAGGCCGCGCCGACGACCAACCAGGCCGCGCCCAACACCTCCGGAAGACACTGAGACCATGACCGACACCACCGCCAATCCGAGCCACTTCGAGGCGGCTCACGGGCATGACGCCCATCATGACGCGGACCACAAGCCGGGCTTCTTCGCGCGCTGGTTCATGTCCACCAACCACAAGGATATCGGCACGCTCTATTTGATCTTTGCGATCATCGCGGGGATCATCGGCGGCGGCATTTCGGGCCTGATGCGGCTCGAGCTGGCCGAGCCGGGCGTCCAGTATCTGCAGACCTGGGCGGGCTGGCTCCACGGCGGCACGCCCTCCTTCGACGAGGGCCTGCATTTCTGGAACGTGCTGATCTCCGCGCACGGCCTGATCATGGTCTTCTTCATGGTCATGCCGGCGATGATCGGCGGCTTCGGCAACTGGTTCGTCCCGATCATGATCGGTGCGCCGGACATGGCGTTCCCGCGCATGAACAACATCAGCTTCTGGCTGCTTCCGCCGGCCTTCATCCTGCTGCTCGGATCGGGCTTCGTCTCGGGCGGAGTCGGCAACGGCGCGGGCGTGGGCTGGACGGTCTATCCCACCCTCTCGACCACCGGCTCGACCGGGCCCGCAGTCGACATGGCGATCTTCTCGCTCCACCTTGCGGGCGCATCGTCGATCCTCGGCGCGATTAACTTCATCACCACCATCTTCAACATGCGCGCGCCGGGCATGACCCTGCACAAGATGCCGCTGTTCGCATGGTCGGTGCTGGTCACCGCCTTCCTCCTGCTGCTCGCGCTTCCGGTGCTCGCCGGCGCGATCACGATGCTGCTCACCGACCGCAATTTCGGGACGCACTTCTTCGATCCGGCCGGCGGCGGCGATCCGATCCTCTACCAGCACCTCTTCTGGTTCTTCGGCCACCCCGAAGTGTACATCATGATCCTGCCGGGCTTCGGCATGATCAGCCACATCGTCGCCACCTTCAGCCGTAAGCCGGTCTTCGGCTATCTCGGCATGGCTTATGCGATGGTCGCGATCGGCGTGATCGGCTTCATCGTCTGGGCGCACCATATGTTCGCGGTCGGCCTCGACGTGAACACGAAGATGTACTTCACCGCCGCGACGATGGTGATCGCGGTCCCGACCGGCATCAAGATCTTCTCCTGGATCGCGACGATGTGGGGCGGGTCGCTGACCTTCCCGACGCCGATGCTCTGGGCGCTGGGCTTCATCTTCATGTTCACGGTCGGCGGCGTGACCGGCGTCGTGCTCGCCAATGGCGGCGTCGACACCTATTTCCACGACACCTACTATGTGGTCGCCCACTTCCACTACGTGCTGTCGCTGGGTGCGGTCTTCTCGCTCTTCGCGGCCTTCTACTACTGGTTCGCCAAGATGTCGGGCCGGATGTACAACGAGCTGCTCGGCAAGCTCCACTTCTGGATCTTCTTCATCGGCGTGAACATTCTGTTCTTCCCGATGCACTTCCTGGGGCTGGACGGCATGCCGCGGCGCTATGCGGACTATCAGGACGCGTTCGCGGACTGGAACTGGGTGGCGAGCCTCGGCTACGCGATCATGGGCGTCGGGATGATCTTCTTCTTCGTGAACGTCATCTGGTCGCTGTTCGCCGGCCGCAAGGCGCCGGACAATCCGTGGGGCGAGGGCGCGACGACCCTCGAATGGACCCTGTCCAGCCCGCCGCCCTACCACCAGTTCGAGACTCTTCCGAAGATCGACTGACGAAAGGACACCCGCCGCCCCGGCCCTTCGCCGGGGCGGCGGCACATATTATATGAACGCGGTGACCGCCCCCGCCTCCGATCTTTCGCTTCCTGCCGACTGGCGCGATTTCGTCGCGCTGACCAAGCCGCGGGTGATGAGCCTCGTCGTCTTCACGGGCCTGTGCGGCCTGCTGGTGGCGCCGGTCCAGATCCACCCCGTGCTCGGCTTCACCGCGATCCTCTGCATCGCGCTCGGCGCCGGCGCCGCGGCCGCGCTCAACATGTGGTACGAGGCCGATCTCGACGCCAAGATGAAGCGCACCGCCAAGCGGCCGCTTCCGGCCGGCCGGATGGATCCGCAATCCGCACTCCATTTCGGAGTCGGCCTCTCCTTCTTCTCCGTGCTGCTGATGGGCGTGGCGACCAACTGGTTCGCCGCCGGCGTGCTCGCCGCCTCGATCCTGTTCTACGTGCTCGTCTACACGGTGTGGCTGAAGCGGCGCACGCCGCAGAACATCGTCATCGGCGGCGCAGCCGGCGCCTTTCCGCCGCTGATCGGCTGGGCGGCGGCGACCGGCGATGCAAGCGCGCTTCCGATCCTCCTCTTCCTCCTCATCTTCCTGTGGACGCCGCCCCATTTCTGGGCGCTCTCGCTGTTCGTCCGCTCCGATTATGCGGCGGCCGGCGTGCCGATGCTGCCGGTGGTCGCGGGCGCACAGGCCACTCGGCGCCAGATCCTCCTCTATTCGCTGCCGATGGCCGCGGTCGCAGTCGCGCCCTGGCCGCTGGGCCTCGCCGGGCCGATCTATGGCATCGCTGCCGCTGCGCTGAGCGCGGTCTTCGTGCTGATGGCAGGGCGGGTGCTCGCCAACAAGGCGACCGAACCTGCCGGCATGGCCCCCGAGAAGAGCCTGTTCGGCTTCTCAGTTCTCTATCTTTTCGCGGTCTTCGGCGCGCTCGTCGCCGACCGCTGGGTGACCCTATGACCGACCTCAAGAACCACGACGACCAGGTTCGCGCGCGCCAGAAGAGCCGCGCCGTGGTGATGGCCGTCGCGCTCGTCGCCTTCGTCGTGCTGATGTATCTGATCACGATTGCGAGGATGTCAGGCTGATGGCTGTCGCCCAGGCACGGCGGAATGGACGCACGGGCCTCATCATGGCCTTGGTCGCGCTCGGCATGGCGGGCCTCGCCTTCGCCAGCGTGCCGCTCTACCGGCTGTTCTGCCAGGTGACCGGCTTCGGCGGGACCACCCAGATGGCGATCGGCAGCGAGGCGCCGGGCGCAGTCGCCGGGCAGCGCGTCTCGGTCCGCTTCGACGCCACCGTCAGCCATGCGCTGCCCTGGAGCTTCAGGCCCGAGCAGCCGACCCACAATGTCGCGATCGGCGAGCGCAACATTGCCTTCTACACGGCGCGGAACCTCTCGGACCGCCCGGTGACGGGCACCGCGACGTTCAACGTTACACCGGTCCAGGCCGGCCAGTATTTCACCAAGATCCAGTGCTTCTGCTTCACCGAGCAGACGCTCCAGCCGGGCGAGGAAATGCGCATGCCGGTGGTCTTCTACGTCGATCCCCGCATTCTCGACGATGCCGATGCGCGCGAGATCAGCGAGATCACCCTCTCCTATACCTTTTACCCTGTGGATTCGCCGCGAGAGGGCAGCTAGAGGGTCGATCGACGTCGGTCCCGGCTATGGTCGGGCCCGGCTTTTTGACGCGCAGAGTTTGCAAGGACAGGACCGACGATGGCCGGAGCGAAGAACCATCCCTATCACATCCTGCCGCCGAGCGTTTGGCCGCTCGTTGGCTCCTTCTCGGCCCTTGCCCTGACCGGCGGCGGCGTGATGTGGTTGCACGATCACGCGGCCGGCCCCTATGTCACCCTGTTCGGCGCGCTCGGCGTGCTGATCACCATGTACAGCTGGTGGGCGGACGTCGTCGCCGAGGCTCAGGCCGGCGATCACACCCCGATCGTCCAGCTCCACCTGCGCTACGGCATGATCCTGTTCATCGCCTCCGAGGTGATGTTCTTCCTCGCCTGGTTCTGGGCTTATTTCAACGCCGCCCTGTTCCCGTCGGAGGTGGACGCGGTCGGCGGCACCTGGCCGCCGCACGGCATGCAGGTGCTCGATCCGTTCGGCTGGCCGCTGTTCAACACCCTCGTTCTGCTCTGCTCGGGAACGACCGTGACCTGGGCGCACCATTCGCTGATCCACGGCGACCGCAAGGGCCTCATCCGGGGCCTCTGGGCGACCATCCTGCTCGGCGTGCTGTTCACCAGCGTGCAGGCCTATGAATATTCGGTCGCGCCGTTCGAGTTCACCCAGAACATCTATTCGTCGGTCTTCTTCATGGCGACCGGCTTCCACGGCTTCCACGTGCTCGTCGGCACGATCTTCCTGATGGTCTGCCTCGCGCGCGCCTATAAGGGCCATTTCACGCCGAAGCAGCATTTCGGGTTCGAGGCTGCGGCCTGGTACTGGCACTTCGTCGACGTGGTCTGGCTGTTCCTGTTCGTCTCGATCTACGTCTGGGGCGGCTGGGGCGCCGAGGTCCACTGACCGGCGACTGGCGGGCCGGGGTCGCGATCCCTATTTGCGGAATCGTGACCCCGCCGACCGCCACCCCTCCGCCGACCGCCACTGACGTCGCGCTCCACGGCCTCTGCCCGAATTGCGGCCAACCGACCCTGTTTCGGAGCTTGATCGGCTTCGCCCCGAAATGCCGGGCCTGCGGGCTCGATTTCGATGCCTTCAACGTCGGCGACGGGCCGGCGGCCTTCCTCACCCTGGTCATCGGCGGACTGATCACCGGCCTCGCAATCTGGCTGGAGCTCGCCGTCGCCCCGCCCTGGTGGGTCCATGTGCTGATCTGGCCGCCGCTCACCCTCGCCGCCGTGCTCGCCTCGTTGCGCTATTCCAAGGCGCTGCTGTTCGCGCTCGAATATAAGCACCGCGCCCGCGAAGGGCGGATTTCGGACGAGCCGTGAGGAAGCTCCCGCTCATCCCCACCATCGTCGTCGCTGCAGCGATCGCGGTGATGATCGGCCTCGGCATCTGGCAGCTCGGCCGCGCCGACGAGAAGGCCGAGCTGCTCGCCCGCTACGAGGCCGCCACGGACCAGCCGCCGGTGGCCTGGCCGAGCGCGCCGGGGGATCGCGAGGCCTTGCTCTATCGCCGCGCCAGCGGCTTCTGCACCGAGGTGGTCGGCTGGCGCGCCGTCGCCGGCCGAAGCCGCAGCGGGCAGAGCGGCTGGAGCCATGTCGCGGGCTGCCGGACCGGCGGGCTCGAAGGGCCGGGAATGCAGGTCGACATGGGCTGGTCGCGCGACCATCACCAGCCGCAGGGCTGGACCGGCGGCGAGGTCTCCGGCGTGATCGGGCCGGATCGCGAGCATGGCATCCGCCTCGTGTCGGACGGCGCCGCGCCGGGCCTCGAGCCGAGCGCCGCGCCGACGCCGACCGACATCCCCAACAACCATCTGATGTATGCCGGCCAGTGGTTCTTCTTCGCCCTCGTCGCCGGCATCATCTACCTGGTCGCGCTCCGCCGCCGCGTTGCCGCGCCCGCCGACAAGGCCTAGGCCCAGGCGATGATGCGTCTGACGACCCTTCCCAACGGCCTCCGGGTCGCAACCCGCTCGATGCCCGGCCTGGAGACGGCGGCGGTCGGCCTCTATGCGGACGCGGGATCGCGCGACGAACCGGCGGCGCTGAACGGAATCGCCCATCTCTATGAGCATATGGTGTTCAAGGGCGCGGGCGCCCGCACCGCGCGCGAGATCAGCGAGGCGATCGAGGATGTCGGCGGCGACCTCAACGCATCCACCGACCGCGACGGCACCAGCTTCAGCGCAACGGTGATGGCCGAGCATGTCCCGCTGGGCGTCGAGCTGATCGCGGACATGATCCTCCGCCCCCATTTCGCCGAGGCCGAGCTTGCTCGCGAGAAGGACGTGGTGCTCCAGGAACTGGGCGAGGCGCGCGACACGCCCAACGACATCATCTTCGACGAGCTCTGGACCGCCGCCTTTGAAGGCCAGCCGCTCGGCCGATCGATCCTCGGCGACGAGACATCGGTCGGGTCGGTCACGGGCGCGGATCTCCACGACTGGCGCACGACGCGCTACCGCGCCGGAAGCCTGACCCTGGTTGGCGCCGGCAAGGTCGATCACGACGCGCTCGTGGCGCTGGCCGAACGCCATTTCGCGGACCTGCCGACGGGCTCCGCGCCGGCCGCGCCGAGGGCCTGTTATACGGGCGGCGCGCGCCTCGTTCGGATGCCGAGCGAGCAGGCGCATCTCACCTTCGGCTTTCCGGCGCCGCCGCGCCTTTCGGACGACTATCTTGCCGCGCGGCTCTTCTCGGACATTGTCGGCGGCGGCGCCTCCTCACGCCTGTTCCAGCAGGTGCGCGAAGAGCGCGGCCTTGCTTATTCCATCTATTCCTCGCTCCACGCGGTCTCTGACGCCGGCCTGTTCTACGTCTATGCCGCCACCGCCCGTCGAGAGGCCGCGGCCGCAGCCGCCTTGATCGAGGAAGCGGTCGCGGCTGCCGCCAAGGATGCGAGCCAGCGCGAACTGGATCGCGCCCGCACCCAGGCCAAGGCGTCGCTGCTCATGTCCCTGGAGACGACCTGGGGGCAGGCCCATTATGTCGCCCGCCAGCTCGCCGTGCACGGCCGGCTCGTCGAGCCCGCCGAAGTCATCTCCTGGATCGAGGCGGTCACTCTGGATCAGGTCCGCGCCGCCGGCGCGAAAATGCTCGCTGGGCCACCCGCGCGCGCATCGATCGGCGTACCTGCAGCCCGCGCCGCATGAGCCTTTCCACCCTGATCGCCGAGCCGTGGGCCGATTACGGGCTGGTTGATTCCGGCCACGGTCGAAAGCTCGAGCGCTACGGGCGCTACCGTTTCGTCCGCCCCGAGCCGCAGGCGATGTGGGCGCCCGCTTCCGACGCGTGGGACGCGGACGGCGAGTTCGTGCCCGGATCGGACGAGGAAGGCGGCGGGCGCTGGCGCTTCGATCGGCCCGTACCCAAGGAGGGCTGGGATCTCGCCTGGGAGGAGGTTCGATTCCGCGCCCAGGCGACGCCGTTCCGCCACCTCGCTTTCTTTCCGGACATGGCGCCGCAATGGGCGTGGATGCGGGACCGGCTCGGCGAGGGGACGGAAGCGCTCAACCTGTTCGGCTATACCGGGGTCGGTTCGCTTGCGATGGCGGCGCGCGGCGCCCGGGTCACCCATGTCGATGCCTCCAAGAAGTCGGTCGAGGCCGGCAAGGCCAATGCCGCGCTCTCCGGAATGGCCGACAAGCCCATCCGCTGGATCGTCGACGACGCGACCAAGTTCGCAGCGCGCGAGGTCCGGCGGGGGCGCCGCTACGACGGCATCATCCTCGATCCGCCCAAGTTCGGCCGCGGACCCGCCGGCGAGATCTGGCGGCTGGAGGAGGGCCTTCCGGGCCTCATCGCGGACTGCCGGAAGCTGCTGGACGAGGACAGTCGCTTCCTTGTCCTCACCGTCTATGCGGTGCGCATGTCCGCGCTCGCGATCGGCGAGCTGCTCGGCCAGGCCATGGCGGACCTCGGCGGCCGGATCGAAATGGGCGACATGGCCGTCCGCGAAGAGGCGAGGGGCCTGCTCCTCCCCACCGCCATCTTCGCCCGCTGGTCGCGCTAGTCGCGCGCAGCCCGGATCGCGGCGCCGGCGGCGAAGGGGGCGATGGCCACGAGCAGGAGCGAGACTGCGGCGAGCAGCTTGAGCGCGCCCGTATCCTCGCCGCGCGAGACTAGGCCCGCGCCGAAGATCAGGATCGGCACCGCGACCGGAAGCAGCAGCAGCCCGGCGACCGCGCCGCCGCTCCTGAGCCCTGCGGTGAGCGCTGCGACGATCAGCGAGAGCGCGGCGAGCCCCGGCGTTCCGGCGAGCAGGCCGAGCTCGAGCCGGACGAGCACGTCCTGCGGCAGCTTCATCAGCGCAGCGGCCGGGATCGCGGCGACCATCAGAGGCGGACCGAAGCCGAGCCAATGGCCGGCGAGCTTGGCCGCAGCCACCTCCTCCTCGCTCGTGCCGCGCAGCTTCAATTGATCGAGCACGCCGGATTGCCGGTCCGGCTCGATCAGCCGGTCGACCGGAAGCAGCGCCGCGAGCAAAGCCGCCATCCACAAGGCGCCGCCGCCGGTCCGCGCCAGCAAGGGTCCGTCCGGCCCGACCGCGAACGGGAACAGGGTGGCGACGAGCAGGAAGAAGATGAGCGGCAGGAAGAGCGCGCCGGCGCCGGCGGCGAGGCGGAGCTCGCGGAGGATCAGCCGGCCGATCACAGAGTCACCGCCTTGGCGTCGGCGAGGCCAAGCGGCTGGTGCGAGGCAGCGAGGATCGCACCGCCCCCGGCGCGGTGCGTAGCCATCGCCGCCGCGAGCCGCTCCAGCCCCTCGTTATCGAGGCCGTTGGCGGGCTCGTCGAGCAGCCACAGCGGCGCCCCGCTCGCCACCACCCGCGCAAGCACCGCGCGTTTGCGCTGCCCGGTCGAGAGCATCCGGACCGGAACGTCGGCGATCCGCTCCAGCCCCATCGCCGCCATTCCGCCCTCCGCGTCCCAGAAAGCGAGCGCGCGGCCGAGCGGCTGGCGGAGGTCGAGCGCGAGCCCCTCGTCGGCGAAGGCTGCCTCGGCCCGTTCGACCGTCCCCGCCGACGCGCCGAGAAGCCCCGCAGCGAGGCGCAGCAGGCTCGACTTCCCGGCGCCGTTCGGGCCGGTGACCAGGGCCGCCTCGCCCGCACCGAGCGTCAGGCTCAGCCGCTCGAACAGCAGCCGCCCGCCGCGCGCCAGCGAGACGTCGCGAAGCGCGAGCAGGGCCGCGCTCACTGCGCCTCCGCCTCGATCCGGTGCATGTCCGCGTCGGAGAAGCCGAAATGGTGCCCGGCCTCGTGGACGATGACATGGGTGACGAGCTCTTCCAGGCTCACCCCGGTCTCGGCCCATTCGTCGAGCAATGGGCGGCGGTAGAGGTGGATCATCGCGGGCAGATCGCCCGAATGGAAGGACGAGCGCTCCCCGATCGGACGGCCCGTATAGAGGCCGGACAGGTCGAACGGATCCTCGATCCCGAGCTCGTCCAGAACCTCCTGCTCGGCAAACTCGTCGACGCGGAGGACGACGCCCTCGAGCAGGCGCCGGAAATGCTCCGGCATCCGCGCGATCGCCGCATCCGCGAGCCGCTCGATCTCGGCCGCGTCGGGCGCGAAGGTTTGCTTGTCCGCCACGGGAAGGGGCATAGAGGCGATGCGCGCAGGGAGGAAGAGGATGGCGGATTTGCTGGACGAGCATGCGATCGGCGAGCGTCTCGGGGCGCTTTCCGGCTGGCGCTACGACGCGGACGCGCGCTGCATCCGCAAAGGCTTCCGCTTCGCCGATTTTGGCGAGGCTTTTGCCTTCATGACCCGGGTGGCGCTCGCCGCCGAGAAGGCGGACCATCATCCCGATTGGTCGAACAGCTGGAACCGGGTTGAGATCGCGCTCTCGACCCACGACAGCGGCGGGGTCACTGAGCGCGATCTCGCGCTCGCCGAGACGATCGAGAAGGCGGCGACGCGCTAGCGTCTCGCTTGCCCTCCGGCGCGGGCTTCACTAGATGCCCTCACTTCCAGTGCATGCGGAGCGGTGGCCGAGTGGTCGAAGGCGCTCGCCTGGAAAGTGAGTATACGGCAAAACCGTATCGAGGGTTCGAATCCCTCCCGCTCCGCCACCACCCTTCGAAATGCGCGCGAAGCGACGGACCCGCGTTAGGGCGGCGATACGCCCGGCCTGCGCCCTGCTTCAGCCCGGGAAGACAGCGGCTCGGCCGGGGTCGATCGTCA
>JAEWCW010000064.1 GCA_023390415.1 Pseudomonadota bacterium
GCGCTGGACCGTCTCACTCGTCCGTCAGCGCGGCGGCGAACCGTTCGAACTTCTCCTGGAGGTCCCCGATGAAGAGGCTCGCCTCGCTCTACCTGCCCGAGCTGGCGATCGAGCGATTGCGCCGCTCCCGGCCAGCCGCGCGGCCTGAGCGGCACGCCCTCCCGGCCCCGGTCCAAGCCCCTTTCCCCGAAGACAAGGGGCCGGCCTGCTCCTGCCCCAACACCCCCGGCTGGCGCCCCGG
This sequence comes from Pseudomonadota bacterium, assembly GCA_023390415.1. Lineage (GTDB taxonomy): Bacteria > Pseudomonadota > Alphaproteobacteria > Sphingomonadales > Sphingomonadaceae > Allosphingosinicella. The sequence continues at coordinate 242 of JAEWCW010000064.1, forward strand.
CGCGCGCTGGGCGCGGGCGGAAACAGGCCCTCCCCCCGGCCCTCTCCCGCGAGTGGGAGAGGGAGCGCTCGTCACCGCGCTTCGCACCGGCAATCGGCAGGTCGTCGCGGCGGCGTCGGCGGAGGCGCGGGGGCTCGGACTGGCGCCGGGCATGGCGCTCAGCCAAGCGCGGGCGCTGGTGCCGGGGCTCGAGGTCGCCGAGGCCGACCTCGAGGGCGATTCGGCCCTGCTCGAGCGCCTCGCTCTCTTCGCCGCGCGACGCTGGACCCCGAGCGCGGCAATCTCGGCGCCGGACGGCCTGTTCCTGGACCTCAGCGGAGTCGCCCATCTGTTCGGCGGCGAGGTGGCGATGTGCGCCCGGATCGTCCGCTTCCTCGCCCGTCTTGGCTTCACCGCGCGGATCGCGGTCGCCGGGACCTGGGGTGCGGCCCACGCGCTCGCCCGCTTCTCCGGCGAGGCGGTGACCCTCTGCCCGCTCCACGGCGAGCCCGAGGCGCTTGCGCCGCTGCCGCTTGCCGCGCTTCGAGTCGGCGATGAGGTGCTGAGCGCCGGCCGGCGGCTCGGAATCGAGATGGTCGGCGAGCTGCTCGCGATGCCGCGCGCGCCGCTCCAGCGCCGCTTCGGCGCGACCCTGCTGACCCGCCTCGACCAGGCGCTCGGCCGCGCCTCGGAAGCGGTCGAGCCGATCGTGCCGGTGGAGGCACCGGCCGCCGATCTTCGCTTCGCCGAGCCGATCGCGAGCCCGGAGGCGCTCGCCGCCGCTCTGGGCGAGCTGATGGCGCGGCTGGTCGGGACCCTGGCGGAGAAGGGGCTCGGCAGCCGCCGCCTCTTGCTCGCCTGCGCCCGGATCGACGGTGCCGAGCAGCGTGTGGCGATCGGCACGTCGCGCGCGACCCGCGATCCGCAGCATCTACTCCGGCTGCTCCTGCCGAAGATCGAGGAGATCGAGCCAGGCTTCGGAATCGAGGCGATGCGCCTCGTCGCGGCGCGGGTCGAGCCGCTGGCGCCGGAAATGATCGAAGGCGCGCTCGCCGGAGAGCGGGAGGCGCCGGATCTTTCCTTCCTGGTCGACCGGCTTGCAGCGCGGCTCGGCGCCCGTCGCCTGTTCCGCGTGGGCGCGGTCGAGAGCGACGTGCCCGAGCGCAGCGTCCGCCGCGTCCATCCGTTCGCGGACCCGGCCGGCTGGCCGAAATGGCCGCGGCCCGCGCGCCTGCTGGTCCCGCCCGAGCGGGTCGAGAATGTCGTTGCCTTGCTGCCCGACCAGCCGCCGCGGCGCTTCACCTGGCGCGGCCGTGCCTATCGCGTGCGCGCCGCCGACGGGCCCGAGCGCATCCACGGCGAATGGTGGCGTGCCCGGTCCGAGGCCGATGCGGTGCGCGACTATTTCCAGGTGGAGGACGAGGAGGGCGCCCGCTTCTGGCTCTTCCGCCGCGGCAACGGCGAGGATCCCCGTACCGGCGACCTCAGCTGGTACCTCCACGGCCTGTTCGGATGACCTATGTCGAGCTTCAGGCGACGACGCATTTCAGCTTTTTGCGGGGGGCGTCGAGCGCGGAGGAATTGTTCTCGGCGGCGGCTCTGCTCGGCATAACGGCGCTGGGGGTGGTCGACCGCAACAGCGTGGCCGGGATGGTTCGGGCATGGGAGGCGTCGAAGACGACCGGGGTCAGGCTGGTGCCGGGGTGCCGGGTCGACCTCGTCTCGGGCGAGAGCCTGCTCCTCTACCCCACCGACCGGCCGCCCTGGTCGCGCCTGACCCGCTTGCTCACCGCCGGGCGGCCGCAGGGGCGCGATGAAGCCGGCCGCTGGCCGGGCAAGAGCGAGTGCAGGCTCGGCTGGGAGGAAATTGAGGTCCACTCGGAGGGCATGATCGCGGCCTTGGTCGCGGGGGAGGGGGACGACACGGATGCCGCGGCGTTGGCGCGCCTCGCCGATCTGTTCGGCGACCGCGCCTATTGCGCCGTCTCCTACCGCCGCCGGCCCGGCGACGCGGCGCGGATCGACCGGCTCGACCGGATGGCGCGCGCGGCCGGGGTCACCCCGCTGGCGACCGGTGACGTCCTCTATCATTCGCCCGACCGGCGCATGCTCCAGGACGTGGTCACCGCGATCCGCGAGAAATGCACGATCGACGAACTGGGCTTCCGGCGCGAGCGCTATGCCGACCGGCATCTGAAGAGCGCCGAGGAGATGGCGCGACTGTTCGCGCGCTGGCCGCACATGGTCGAGGCGAGCGCGGAACTCGCCGCGCGTTGCGCCTTCGATCTCGGCCAGCTCGCCTACCAATATCCGAGCGAGGTGCCGCCGGGGATGAGCCCGCAGCAGGCGCTTGAGACGCGGGTGCGCCAGGCGGCGGCGACGCGCTTTCCGGAGGGCCTTCCCGAACCTTATGAGAAGCAGCTCGCCCACGAGCTCGGGCTGATTGGGCGGATGGGCTATGCGCCCTATTTCCTCACCGTCCACTCGATCGTCGGCTTTGCCCGGAGCCAGGACATCCTCTGCCAGGGGCGCGGCAGCGCGGCCAATTCGGTGGTCTGCTTCCTGCTCGACATCACCTCGATCGACCCCATCCAGCACAAATTGCTGTTCGAGCGCTTCGTCTCAGAGGAGCGGGACGAGCCGCCCGACATCGACGTCGATTTCGAGCATGAGCGGCGCGAGGAGGTGATCCAGTGGATCTACCGCCATTACGGGACGAAGCGGGCCGCCCTCACCGCGGTGGTCACCCGCTACCGGACCCGCGGCGCGGTGCGCGACGTCGGCAAGGCGCTGGGCCTCCCCGAGGACGTCACCGCGATGCTCTCCGGCCAGGTCTGGGGTTGGTCGGAGGAGGGCGTTGCCGACCGCCATGTCGAAGAGATCGGCCTCGATCTCTCCGAGCCGCGGCTTGCGCTGACCCTGGAGCTGTCGCGCCAGCTGATCGGCACCCCGAGGCACCTCTCCCAGCATCCCGGCGGCTTCGTCCTCACCGAGGACCGGCTGGACGATCTCGTGCCGATCGCGCGGGCGACGATGGCGGACCGGCGGGTCATCGAATGGGAGAAGGACGACATCGCCGCCCTCCGCTTCATGAAGGTCGACGTGCTCGGGCTCGGCATGCTCGGCTGCCTGCGCCGCGCCTTCGGCCTGCTCGAGGCGCACAAGGGCCTCGCCATGGAGATGGCCTCTCCCGAGCTTCAGAAGGACGATCCCGCCACGTATCGGATGATCCAGAAGGCCGACACGATCGGCACCTTCCAGATCGAGAGCCGGGCGCAGATGTCGATGCTGCCGCGGATGAAGCCGAAGGAATTTTACGATCTCGTCATCGAGGTCGCGATCGTCCGCCCCGGGCCGATCCAGGGCGACATGGTCCATCCCTATCTCCGCCGCCGCGAGGGCAAGGAGAAGGTCGAATATCCCTCCGAGGCGCTGCGCGAGGTGCTCGGCAAGACATTGGGCGTGCCGCTCTTCCAGGAGCAGGCGATGAAGGTGGCGATCGTCGGCGCCGGCTTCACGCCCGAGGAGGCGGACCGGCTGCGGCGATCGATGGCGACCTTCAAGTTCACCGGCGGGGTCGGCGCCTTCCGCGACAAGATGATCCAGGGGATGCTCGCCAACGGCTATTCGCAGGATTTCGCCGAGCGCACGTTCAAGCAGATCGAGGGCTTCGGAAGCTACGGCTTCCCGGAGAGCCACGCGGCGAGCTTCGCCAAGATCGCCTACGCCTCCTGCTGGGTGAAGTGCCACCACCCGGACGTCTTCTGCGCGGCCCTGCTCAACGCCCAGCCGATGGGCTTCTACGCGCCGGCCCAGATCGTGCGTGACGCGCGCGACCATGGGGTGGAGGTCCGGCCGGTCTGCGTGAACGCCAGCCGGTGGGATTGCACGTTGGAGTATGGGGAGGATTTGCTGCCCCTCCGTCTCGGCCTTCGGATGGTGAAAGGGCTTTCGAACGTCCATGCGGCGCAGATCCTCGCGGCGCGGGAGGAGCGGGCGTTCGAGGGGGTCGAGGACGTCTGGCGGCGCTCCGGCGTGCCGGTGGCGGCGCTGGAGAAGCTCGCCGATGCCGATGCCTTCGCGTCGTTCGGCCTCGACCGGCGCCAGGCCTTGTGGCGGGTCCGCGGCCTCGGCGATGCGCCTTTGCCCTTGTTCGCCGCCGCCGATGCGCGCGAAGCGGAGCCGGCGGTGCGGCTCAATCGGATGACCGCTGGGCGCGAGGTCGTGGAAGATTATCGCGCGCTTCAGCTCTCGCTCCGCGCCCATCCGCTCGCTTTCGTGAGGCCGCAGCTCGAGGCGCGGCGGATCGTCTCCGCCGCCGGCCTCGCCGGGATCAGGGACGGCCGCAAGGTCGAGGTGGCGGGGATCGTCCTCGTCCGCCAGCGGCCCGGCGCGGGAAACGTCACCTTCATCACCATCGAGGACGAGAGCGGGGTCGCCAACATCATCGTCTGGCAGCGCATCTTCGACGCCCACCGGCGGATCGTGATGGGCGCGGCGATGATCGGCGTGAAGGGCCGGCTCCAGCGCGAGGGCGAGGTCATCCACGTCATCGCCGACACGCTCGAAGACATGACGCCATTGCTTCACTCGGTCGCCGCCCGCCAGTTCCCGCACAGGCCGATGCCCGGCGACGGCGCCAATTTCGGCGGCCCCGATCCGCGCACACGCCCAAGTCGATCGGGGCCGCGCGACCCGGTCATCCAGGTCAAGAGCCGCGACTTCCATTGATCGGTCCAAGCCCCTACACGGACGAGGAAATCCCGGGAGCATCCATGCGTATCGCCGTCACCGCCGCCGCCCTCCTCATCGCCGCCTCGGCCGCCGCCCAGACGCCGCCCCAGGGCCAGCTCGGCGCGCGCACGACCAGCCCGGCCGAGATGCTGAGCCAGATCGAGCAGGACGATCTCGCCGAGGCCCTCGCCGCCGCGGCCGCCCACCCGCTCGGCACCCGCGAGAATCCCGTCCGGGTCGGCGGACCGGAGGGCGAGCGCGCCTATATCGCGCGGCTGCGCTGCGCCGGCGGCGCCGAGCCCGCCGTCGGACCGCGCCGCGAAGCCGGGGTCGGCGGCTTCGGCACCGTGGTCGCGGCCTATGCGCTCGATTGCGGCACGACGCGCTTCGACCTCGTCATGGACATGTATCATGAGGAGCATCGCGAGGACCGCGCCCCCGCGGGCTTCGCAATCCTCCCCTAGTCCCCCGGTTCCCAACCCGATCCGCCGCCGGTAAGAGCGCCGCGATGCGCAAGCTTCTCCGGTGGATCGGCACGGCGGTCCTGTTCTTGGCGATCGCCTTCTGCCTGGCCCCGTCGCTGGTCATGCCGTTCCTCGACCGTGTCTATTACGAGGGGCCGCCGAGCGACCATTTCGATGGCGAGCGCTTCTTCAATCCGGGCGCGCCGCCGCCCGAAGCCAGGCGCACGGGCAGGGCCTTCGGCCGCTTCCTCACCGGCGCCGGCCGCGCCGAATGGCCGGAGCAGGTGCCGGTCTCGCCCACCGTGCCGCCGCGCCGCATCGAGGGGGACGAGATGCGCGCGACCTGGATCGGCCACGCCACCGTCCTGATCCAGACCCAGGGGATGAACATCCTCACCGATCCGGTCTGGTCGGAGCGGACCTCGCCTTTCTCCTTCGCCGGCCCGAAACGGGTACGCGCGCCGGGCGTCCGCTTCGAGGACCTGCCGAAGATCGACCTCGTGGTGATCAGCCACAATCATTACGACCATATGGATCTGGAGACCTTGCGCCGGCTCTGGGAGCGCGACCGGCCGACGATCGTCGTCAGCCTCGGCAACGATACGATCCTGCGCAATGCCGGCATCCCGGCCATCGCCCGCGACTGGCGCCAGAGCGTTCGCGTCGGCCCCGCCGAGGTGGTGGTGGACCGGGTCCACCATTGGTCGTCGCGCTGGGGGACCGACCGCAACCGGGCGCTCTGGTCCGGATTCACCATCCGCCTTCCGGGCGGCAACATCTTCTTCGCCGGCGACACCGGCTGGGGCGATGGCTCCTGGGTGCGCGAGGCGGCGGCGCAGGGCCGGGTCCGCTTCGCGATCATCCCGATAGGCGCCTACGAGCCGCGCGACGTGATGAAGAACAACCACGTCAATCCGGAGGAGGCGGTCCGAATCTTCGAGATGCTGAACCCGGCCCTCGCGCTCGGCATGCATTGGGGCACGGTCCAGCTCACGTTCGAGCCGATCGGCGATCCGCCACGCCGCCTCGCCGATCTTCGCCGCGCCCGCGGGATCCCGGACGATCGGTTCCTCGCCACCGAAGCCGGGCGAACGTTCAGGGTGCCGAGTCTGGCGGAGTGAGCAGCCGGAGCGCGCCGGGTCTGATTCGATAGCGGAGCGGAGTCTCGAGAACGACCGTCTCGCCGTCCATCGAGACGTTGAGCGCGGGGCGAAGCGAGCGTACTTCGGCCTCCTCCACGCCGACCAGGCTGACGAAATCCTTCTGCTTGGCGAGGCCCACCAGGCTGCGCAGGCCGAGGCCGAGGAAATGGGCGCGCCCGCGCACCTCCGGCGCGTAGATGCAGAGCTCGCCGCCGTCGAGCCGCGCCCTCTTGCCGAGCGATAGCAGGCTGGTCTCGTAGACATTGTTGCCGACGAACAGGAGCGGCGTGAGCAAGGGCGCGCGCAGCCCGCCGAGATCGATGGTCAGGCGGTGGCGCTTGAAATGGCGCAGCGCGCGCAGGCTTGCATTGAGCATAGCGAGGCGCTTCGACCGGCCGATCCGCTGGCGCTGTGCCTCGCGGGCGCGGACCATGTGCGGATAGAGGCCGATCGCGCTGTTGTTGATGAAGACTCGGCCATTGACCTCGGCGACGTCCACCGCTCGGACGTAGCGCCCGGCAATCACGGCCACCGCTTCCTCGATCGCAGCGGGGATCCCCGCGTCGCGGGCAAAGTGGTTGAGCGTCCCGAGCGGGATGACGCCGAGCGGCCTTCCGGTTCCGGCGAGATGGCCGGCGGCGCAGCTCAGCGTTCCGTCGCCGCCGCCGGCGACGACCGCGTCCAGTCCTTCGGCAGAGGCGGCTTCCTGGAAGCTCTCGAACACCTCGTCCGCGCCGACGAGCCGGATATCGGCCTCGACGTCATGGGCGGCGAAAGCCGCCGCGACCTCCTCCGCAAGCGCCTCGTTGCTCTTCAGCGCGGCGGTGCCGCCCTTGCGGTTGAGGATCGCGCGGACACGCACCGCCCGCCGATCAGGCCGGGCCGCCCATCCGGAAGACGCAGAGCTTGTTGCCGTCCGGATCGCGGAAATAGGCGCCATAGAAAGCGCGCGGCCCTTCCGGTCCCCGCAGCCCCGGTGCGCCCTCGTCGGTCCCGCCCAGCTCCAGCGCGCGGGCATGGAAGCTGTCCACCTTGTCCCGGGACTCGACGACCAACGCAGCCATGTTGCCGTTTCCGGCAACCGCGGCCCTGCCGTCATAGGGCGGCGTGACGACCAGGGCCGGGCGGCCCCAGTCGGTGCCCCACATGGTGAAGCCGTGGTCCATGGTCAGCAGACGCCGCGCGCCGATCTCGGCGAGTAGGGCATCGTAATAAGCCTGCGCCCGCTCGAGATTGTCGGTGCCTAAAGTGACGTAGCCGATCATTTGTCGCGCCTCAGCTTGCGTTGCTTTGGTTTCCGCCCGTGCCGGCTGGAGCGCAGGCGCCGCCGTGCTGGCCGCGGGCATCCATCACGATCAGAACATCGCCCATCTCGCCCGAGCGGGTCGAATATTCGACCGTGCCCTGGAACTCGGTGTCGGTGAAGGTGACGTTCACGCCGAGCTCGACATTGCCGATCCCCTCGCGCTGGCAGGTCGCATTGGCCATGAGCCGGCCGTTGCGCATCATATAGGTATTGTCCCACCAGCGGCAGTTGGAGACGGTGTCGCCGCCGAACAATTCGGCGGGGGGGCGCTGGTCGCCGCCGGCGACGCAGCCCTCGCCGCGCACCTCGGTGCCATTCGCCATGGTGATCCGCGGCTCGCCGGCCTCGAGCGTCCGCGAGCTGGTCACCCGCATCGTCGCATTCCATTGCCCCGCCGGCATCACCGCCGGCCGCTCGGCCTTCGCCGCCGCCTTGGGCTCGTCGCCGCCGCAGGACGCGGCCAGCGCCGCGAGCGGAATGGTCATCAACAGTCTCTTCATACGCCCCTCCCCTTACGTTTCGGGGATGGTAGCGAAGCGCCTTTGGAATGACCATATGTGGGCCATGGCGATCGCGATCAGGACCGGCCTCGACGAGCCGGAGACGGGGCAGGATTTTGTTCCGCACAGGCCGCAGCGGCCCGAAAAGGCGGAAGGCGGCAAGACGTTCAAATTGGTCTCGGACTATGCGCCCGCCGGCGACCAGCCGGCGGCGATCCAGGAGCTTGTCGGCCAGGCGCTGGCGGGCGAGCAAACCCAGGTGCTCTTGGGCGTCACCGGATCGGGCAAGACCTTCACCATGGCGAAGGTGATCGAGGAGCTTCAGCGTCCGGCGCTGGTGCTCGCGCCCAACAAGATCCTCGCTGCCCAGCTCTACGGGGAGTTCAAGAGCTTCTTCCCCGACAACGCGGTCGAATATTTCGTCAGCTACTACGATTATTACCAGCCCGAGGCCTACGTCCCGCGCTCCGACACCTATATCGAGAAGGAGTCGAGCGTGAACGAGGCGATCGACCGGATGCGCCACTCGGCGACCCGGTCGCTGCTCGAGCGCGACGACGTCATCATCGTCGCCTCGGTCTCCTGCCTCTACGGAATCGGCTCGGTCGAGACCTATTCGGCGATGACCTTTAGCCTGAAGAAGGGCGAGAGCGTCGACCAGCGCGAGGTGGTGCGGAAGCTCGTCGCGCTCCAGTACAAGCGCAACGACCAGGCCTTCGCGCGCGGCAATTTCCGGGTCCGCGGCGACAATCTGGAGATCTTTCCGAGCCACTATGAGGACATGGCCTGGCGGATCGCCTTCTTCGGCGACGAGATCGAGGAGATCGTCGAGTTCGATCCCCTGACGGGCAAGAAGATCGCCTCGCTCGATTACGTGAAGGTCTACGCGAACAGCCACTATGTGACGCCGGGCCCGACGCTCAAGCAGGCGATGGGCGCGATCAAACACGAGCTCGACGAGCGGCTGAAGGAGCTGCAGGCCGAGGGCAAGCTGCTCGAGGCGCAAAGGCTCGAGCAGCGCACCAATTTCGATCTCGAGATGATCGCGGCGACCGGCTCCTGCGCGGGAATCGAGAATTACAGCCGCTTCCTCACCGGCCGCCTGCCCGGCGAGCCGCCGCCGACTTTGTTCGAATATCTCCCCGAGAACGCGCTTCTGTTCGTCGACGAGAGCCACCAGACGGTGCCGCAGATCGGCGCGATGGCGCGCGGCGACCACCGGCGGAAGATCACGCTCGCGGAATATGGCTTCCGGCTGCCCTCGTGCATCGACAACAGGCCTTTGCGCTTCAACGAATGGGACGCGATGCGCCCGCAGACCTTCGCGGTCTCGGCGACTCCGGGCGGCTGGGAGATGGAGCAGACCGGCGGCGTGTTCGCCGAACAGGTCATCCGCCCAACCGGGCTGATCGACCCTCCGGTCGAGATCAAGCCGGTCGAGGACCAGGTCGACGACCTCATCAACGAGGCGCGGATCACCGCCAAGAAGGGCTATCGCACCCTCGTCACCACGCTCACCAAGCGCATGGCCGAGGATTTGACCGAGTTCATGCACGAGGCGGGGCTGCGCGTCCGCTACATGCACTCAGACGTCGAGACCCTGGAGCGGATCGAGCTGATCCGGGACCTGAGGCTTGGAGTCTACGACGTGCTGGTCGGGATCAACCTTCTGCGCGAGGGGCTCGACATCCCGGAATGCGGCCTGGTCGCGATCCTCGACGCGGACAAGGAGGGCTTCCTGCGCTCCGAGACCTCGCTGATCCAGACGATCGGCCGCGCAGCCCGCAACGTCGAGGGCCGGGTCATCCTCTATGCCGATCGGATCACGGGATCGATGGAGCGGGCGCTCAACGAGACCAACCGGCGGCGCGAGAAACAGGTCGCCTATAACGAGGCCCACGGCATCACGCCGACCACGATCAAGCGCAACATCGCCGACATCCTGTCGGACGTCTCGCAGCGCGACGGCGTGTTGGTCGACACGGGTGACGACGACCGCCCGCACCTCGTCGGCCACAATCTGAAGGCCTATATTGCCGACCTCGAGCAGCGCATGCGCAAGGCCGCGGCCGACCTCGAATTCGAGGAAGCCGGCCGCCTCCGCGACGAGATCCGTCGCCTCGAAGCCGACGAGCTCGGCCTCCCGGACTCCGAACGCCGGGCCCCAATCCTCGGCAATTCGACCGAGGGCAAGCCGGGGACGCGCAAGACGCGCTTCGGAAAGCAGAAGTCGACGGGCAGAAGGATGGGCGCCCGGCGCTAAGCAGCGCCGGCTCTTATCCCGTGCAGCGCGCCGTGCGCCTTGCCTCCGGCAGGCGGGTGCGAATCCAGTCGCGCATGTTCGGATAGACCTGCGCCAGCTCGTCATAGACCCGACACGCCTCGGGGCGGCGGTTCAGGGCGACCAGCGACTGGCCGAGGAAATAGAGGCTGTCGGCGGCGCGTTCGCCCTGCGGATTGCCCTGGTAATTGGCGAGGAAGATGCGCGCGGCGGTCGCCGGCTTGTTGTCGTCCAGGAAGGCGCGGCCGGCGAGGTTCGACGCCCAGCTCGCCCAGCGGCTGCGCGGATAGCGCTCCGCGACCTGCTGGAGCGCGGTCTGCGCTTCCTCGAATCGGCGCGCCTCCCACAGGCGGAAGCCGGCGTTATAGGCGGCTTCTGCGGGAGCGCCGGCCGCGGCCGGCTGGGGCGCCGCAGGCTCGGCCGAGGCGGTCTGCGCGGGAGCCGGTGCCGGGCGGTTCTCGACCGGCGCCGGGGTCGCGGCCTGCACGGTCGCCGGCGCGGGCTGGCCGGCGGCTTCGAGCCGCGTCAGGCGCGCGGCATTCTCCTCGCGCAGCGCAGTGAGCGCGGCCTCGATCTGGCGGGTGCGGTTGCCGCTTTCCTCGAC
>JAEWCW010000149.1 GCA_023390415.1 Pseudomonadota bacterium
CTCGTCCGCCATCGTCCCCCCAGACAATCGTGACCGAGCCTATGCGCAAAGGGGAGAGGTGAACAGCCCTGGCACCGACAGGGGCGGCGGGATATCTTCCCTCTCCCCTCTGGGGAGAGGGCCAGGGAGAGGGGGACTCCGATGCCGCGCCGAGATCCGAAAAAGCTCGCTAAGGCCCGCCAGCTCCGGGCGGAGATGTCGCCGCCAGAGCGCGGGCTGTGGCAGATTCTCCGCGCGCATCGGCTGGAGGGCATCAAGTTCAGCCGGCAGGTCGAGTGCGGGCCTTATTACCTCGATTTCGCGGCGCGGAGCGCCCGGCTCGCGATCGAGCTGGACGGGGAGAGCCATGCCGGGCGGGAGGCGGAGGACGAGGGGCGGACCAGGTTTCTGGAGAGCCGCGGGTGGCGGGTGATTAGGTTCACGAATGGGGAGCTGGCGGTAAACCCAGAGGGTGTGGCGCGGGCGATATTGCTGGCGCTGGGGCGGGATTTTTGAGGCTGTATCTTTCGACGGAGTCCCCCTCTCCCCGGCCCTCTCCCCGGAGGGGAGAGGGAGTTAGCGCGCGCCCGCCTTCTGCGCCTGGGCCCAGGCGAGGTCGGCGAGGGGTTCGAGGCGCTGGGCCATTTCGGCGGCGTGGGCGGACGCGGCGGTGCCGCGGATGACGCGGCCCTTGATCCCGTGGACGATGCCGGCGAGCCGGAACAGGTTGAACGCCATGTAGAAATCGAGGTCCGGGATGCCGTCGCGGCCGGTGCGGCGGCAATAAGACGCGACATAGTCCGCCTCCGACGGGATGTTCAGCGCTGAGAGATCGGCGCCGCCGAGGGCGTCGGGCATCCGGTACATCATCAGATGATAGGAGAAGTCGGCAAGCGGGTGGCCGAGGGTCGAGAGCTCCCAGTCCAGGACCGCGAGCACGCGCGGCTCGCTGGGGTGGAAGATCATGTTGTCGCAGCGGAAATCGCCGTGGATGACGCGTGGGCGCGGCTCGTCCGGCGGCACGTTGGCGGGAAGCCATTCGACGAGGCGATCCATTGCCGGGACCCGGCCGGCCGCCTCGTCGGCGAGATATTGCTTCGACCAGCGCGCGATCTGGCGCTCGAAATAATTGCCCGGCTTGCCATAGTCGCCGAGGCCGGCGGCTTCCGGATCGACCTGGTGGAGCTGGGCGATGGTGGCATTCATCGCGTCGAAATAGGCCGATCGGTCCTCGCGCGGCACGTCGGTGAAGGCGGCGTCCCAGAAGATCCGCCCTTCGATCATCTCCATGACGTAGAAGGGCGTGCCGATCACGCTCTCGTCGAGGCAGAGGGCGAAGGCGCGGGGGACCGGGAAGCCCCGGCCGTGGAGAGCGCTGATCACCCGATATTCGCGATCGACGGCATGGGCGCCCGGGAGCAGCTTGCCCGGCGGCTTGCGGCGGAGGACGTAGGCGCGGCCAGGCGTGGCGAGCTTGTAAGTCGGGTTGGACTGGCCGCCCTTGAACTGCGCGACCTCGAGCGGGCCCTCGAAGCCCTCGACCTCGCGCGCCATCCATGCCTCAAGCGCCGCGACGTCGAAGCCATGGCCTTCGCGGACCGCGCCGGTGCCGAGATTCTGTTTCGCTCTTTCCATGTCGCTCACATCCGCGCTCCGGCGGCCCGGCGCAAGGCGGCGAGCTTGCGGCGGACCTCGGTGGCCTTGAAGCGGAGGCCGCGGTGGAGGAACAGGATCGAGAGATTGAGCCGCGCTGTGCCGAGCCTTTGCTCGTGAAGCTCGGTCGCGGCGCCGCCCTGGCCCATCGTCTTGAGCGCAGCCTTTTCCAGATAGCGGGCGATGCGGTCGCCGCGCAGGGTTGCCGCGAGCGCAGGGGAGAGGGGCGTGCCGAACAGGCGGTTGCAGACGAGCAGGGCCTGTGCGGCGCTCCGGCCGGGCGCGAGCTCGGCTGTGCGGGCGTGGAGGCGGTCGATCTCGGCAGCGTCGGCGCGTGCGAGGAGAGCTGCGAGGTCCGCGACCCATTTCAGGCGGGACCAGGCGGTGAGACCGCCATGGACCATCAGATAGGCGACGAGCTCGTCATGGGCGAAGGTGGGGAGCGCGATTCCCGGCGCGATCTGGACGTCCTGGCGCGGGGACTTCACGCCCAGCGTCGGCAGCAGCACCGGATTGGGCGTGAGGCGACGGTGAAGCTCGACCGCCACGCCGCCCGGCCCGCGCCAGCCGCTGTCCTTCACCGCGAGCGAGTAGCGCAGGATCTCGGCACGGTCCTCGCTCTCTGGGTAGACGCAGCGATAGCCGGCGTCCGCCATCACGCCGATCGCGACCTCATAGGTTTCGGGATCGACGAGGATGTCGATGTCGATCGCGCGCTTGAGGGCGAGCGAGCCCCAGGCGAGGGCGTTGAGCGTGAGGCCCTTGACGAAGAGATGGTCGACTCCGGCGGCGGTCAGGCGCTGGTGGAGGCGCAGGGCCTCCGCGGCCTGGAACAGGTTCGAGCGCGCGATCCGGCCGGCGGCGCTGGCAAGCGCCTCTGAAGCCTGAGGCGGAATCGGGACGGACGCGCGTCGAAGCGAATCATAGGCGATGCCGTCGACGCGCTGGCGCTCGGCGATCCGCAGGAACCGGTCCCAGTCGATCCCCTCGGCGCGGCGGCGCAGCTCGGCGTCGCCCTCGGCCGTGACCGGACGCCGGCAGCAGGCGACGAGAAGATCGAATTCCGGTGGAAACGCCACCTTTTCCCCCATGTTGCGCTGTAGGACATTGCCGCTTTGCGCGCGCATCCGCTAGACTCGGCGCAGTGACATCGCAACGCTCCACGATCGCGCGCAAGCGCCGGCGGCTCAGCCTGGCCGAGCATGTCTTGTTGGCCGAGACGCTCGTGACGCTTGCGCTCGCCTCGGCGGCGATCAAGCTGGTGCCGTTCAAGACCCTGACCGAGCGGGTCAGTCGGCCGCCGCGCCGGGCGCGCCGGGCGGCGGACCTCAGGAGGCTGCGCTGGGCGGTCGACGCCTGGGGCCGGCGGGTGCCGTGGAAGGCGGTCTGCTTCCAGCGGGCGCTTGCGCTCCAGGCGATGCTCCGCCGCCGCGGAATCCCCTCGGTCATGCATTACGGAATCGCGCGGCACAGCGAGGAGGAGCTCAAGGCCCATGTCTGGCTGAGCGTCGACGGCGCGACCGTGATCGGCGTCGAACAGGCCCCGCGCTTCGCCTGCGTCGCAACCTTCCCGCCGGCCGCGACCGACCAGTGAACCACTGCACCCTGTTCGGCCTCTCCGTCCATTCGGAGCTGCCGCTGCCCGGCTTTGCCGCGGCGGACGGCGAGGCGAACGGCGCGGTCGAGGTCCGCTTCGGCAGCGTGGACGCTCCCAACGAAGGCTGGGCCGAGGCGCGCGGCGACGACTTCCTGCTCGATATCGAGGCGGCCGGCCGGTTCCGGGTCAGCGGCGGGCGCGAGATCGTGATCGACCCCAAGCCCGGAGTCAGCGAGCGCAACCTTCGGGTCTATCTGCTCGGCTCAGCCTTCGGGGCGCTTCTCCACCAGCGCGGGCTGGTGCCGCTCCACGCCAACGCAATCGAGATCGGCGGCAAGGCGGTCGCCTTTTCCGGCCGCTCGGGCGCGGGCAAATCGACCCTGGCGGCCTGGTGCGCGGACCGCGGACACCGAGTCCTCTGCGACGACGTCTGCGCGATCGGCTTCGACGAAGCGGGCGTGCCGATCGCCTGGCCGGGGGTACCGCGTCTCAGGCTCTGGCAGGACGCGATCGAGCGGTCGGGGCGGAGCGCCGCGAGCTTCGAGCGGTCGTTCGACGACGACAACAAATATGACGTTCCGACCGGAGTCGCGCCGGCTGCCGAGCCGCTGCCGCTCGGCCCCTGCTACATGCTCGCCGAGGCGGGGGAAGGGGAGGCGCCCGGGATCGAGCGGCTGACCGGTGTGGCGGCGGCGGAGGCGCTGATCGCCAACACCTATCGCGGCCGCTTCGTCCAGCTGATCGGCGCGACCGAGCGCCACATGCGCGCCTGCCTGAAGATCGCCGCCAAGGTGCCGGTCCACCGCGCGCGCAGGCGCTGGGGGGCGGAAAGCTTCGACGAAGAGGCGAAGCGCCTCGCCGACCATGCCGGCGAGGTCGTGAACGGCTAGTTGCGGCTCGGGAAGATGCCCTGAAGCGCGATGATGTAGTTGAGCGTCAGATAGGGCATCATGTTGTTGTGCGGCTGGCTGCCGCCGACGCTCGACACCGCGTTCGGCGCCATCGCCCCGAGATTGGTCGGGTTCCCGTAGAGGTTGAGCGCCGAGGTCTGGCCGCCCTGGAGCGAGGCGATGCTGGGCGCCAGGAACTTGTTCGTGCCGGCGGCGCCGGGGACGGAATTGGCGGTCGTGGCCGCGACAGGCGTCGTGCTCGCCATCAGCGTGTGGATGTGAGTCGGCATCGACTGCTGGTTGATGGTGACCGCGGTCTGCCCCGCGGCCTCGCCGAGATCGTGGGCCGAGCCGAAATGGATCGGGATCCGGCCGCGCAGATTGGGAAGGGCGAAGTTGACCTGCCCGTCGCCGCCATAGGTCGTGCCGAGAAGCGAGAACAGGGCCTGATTCTGGTTGATGGGGAGAAGCTGGCCGTTGCACAGGGCCCAGCCCTTCGGCGGGAAGTTGAACGAGACGATCTTGATCTCGGAGAGGAAGGGCTCGGACATCGTTCGGTTCCTTCAATCAATCGGCTGCGGGCCGTTTTCGGGCTTACGCGCGCGGCGGGAAGATGCCCTGCAGAGCGATGCAGAAATTGAGCGTGAGATAGGGCTGCATATTGTTGTGCGGCAGGCCGCCTCCAGCAGGGGAGAGCGACTGGAACGCCATGTTCGCCAGCGGGGGCGTGGGCGAATTGGGCGTGTACATCGCGATCACGCCGGCCTCTGAGCCCGTGTCCCAGATCGCCTTGGCCGGAAGCTGCCCGACCGGGCTGGCGTCGTCGGGATTGGAATCGTTGTTGCTGGCGTTGAACGTGTGGGTGTGGACCGGGATCTCCGACTGGAGAAGGGTGACGCTCTCGACGCCCGACGACTCGCCCAGGACGCGCTGGCTCAGGCCCTGGCCCTGGCCGGCATGCATCGGCGCGTTGTCGAGCATGTCGGGAAGGCCGAAGGTCGACTGGCCGTTGCCGCCATAAGTGGTGCCGAGCAGTGAGAACAAGGCCGTGTTCTGCGAGATCGGCAGCAATTGCCCGTTGCAGAAGGCCCAGCCCGTGGGCGGGAAATTGAACGGGAAGATGCGGATCTCGGCGACGAATTGGTCGGACATTGCGGCCTCCGAAGAGCGTGTGCGTGGCGAAGCGGCGGCGACGATCCTCAAGTCTGGGTTGGGAACACTCCGAACATCGAGATGATGAAGCTGATCACCAGATAGGGCTGCATGTTGGTGTGCGGCTGACTGCCGCCGGTGGGGCCGACGCTTGCCGGCGCGAGCGGTGACAGCGGCAGGTCTGAGCCGTAGGGGGCCGGGCTCGCAACGGGCGGGGTCACGCCCGGAACCGCGAAGACGCGGTCGGTCGGCAGGTTGCTGTTGCCGGTGTCCTGGCTGCCGAGCGCCGGGTGGGTATGGTTCGGGATCTGCTGGACGGTCAGAGTCTCCTGCTCGGTGCCCGCGCTCTGGCCGATCGTGTAGGTGGTCCCGTGCGGGCCCGTTCCCATGTGCAGGGGTATGCGCGATTGCAGGTTAGGCAGGGCGAACGTGCTCTGGCCGTCGCCGCCATAAGTGGTGCCGATCAAGGTGAAGAGCGCGTTGTTTTCGGAGATCGGGATCAGCTGACCGTTGCAGAACGACCATCCGACAGGAGCGAAATTGCCGGCGAACATCCGGATCTCACCGATATAAGGCTGTCCCATCGACCTACTCCCTGGATCTCCCGAGTGGCAGCGGAGGGGGCGGTACGGACGCATACGAGAGACATGGCCGCCACACGACTCGCTCCGTGATGGCGGCTCCCCCAGAGCAGGTCCATGTGATCCCAAGCGGCCGGGGTTGTCAAACGCTCAAATCGCATTCGCGCAACATTTAGTCTTTAGTCAGACAAGGCAGTCGACCGCCGCGCTGGAAATGGTTGTTTCTTCGCGACGACGTCTTGGAAAAACAACCTAAATCACTTGGCGGAGCCTACTAGCGGCGGGCTTGAGTCTGTGCGATGACTCCAGCCGGAAGACCGAGTCCGCGCCGTTTGCGCCGGGTCCCCATCATCCAGGTATTTTGGGGGAAGTGAAATGGTTGCTACCACCCTGCGCAAGGGCGAGGTCGCCATCATCGGATATAATACCGGCTTCGCCACAGGCGGCGATCCGAACGGAACGACGACAGACAGTCTCCAGTTCGTCATCCTGGCTCCGATCGGCTCCAGCACCGTCATTCGCTTCACCGACCGAAGCTGGAACGGCACGAGCTTTGCCAACGCGGCCGGAGACGGCTCGTTCGCCTTCACCGCGGCGAGCGATCTGGCGGCCGGAACGGTGATCAGCGTCACCTTCAGTGGCGGAAACGCGAATTTCTTCATCAACGGGGTCGCTGCGGGAAGCGTCTCGGCCGGCGGCTTCGATCCGGAGCAGGCCGGCGACGCGATCTACGTCTATCAGGGGACGGGCGCGGATTCGCCGAGCACCTTCCTCCACGCGATCGAGATCGCAGACGGCAACCCCGCCTTCAGCGCAAGCCTCGTCAATACCGGGCTCGTGGCGGGCGCCAGCGCCGTCAACGTCAACTATGACAGCGCCGCCTATAGCGGACCGTCAACGGACGCGTTCGCGCACTTCTACAATAACGGCAATTTGTTCGCGAACATCAACGACAGCAGCAACTGGACCGGCGACAATCATGGCGGCCAGGTCGCCCACGACCTCGTCGAGCAGAATGTGTTCAACGTCGCGTCCGACGTCCAGCTCTGGTCGGCCGCCGGCGGCGGCGGCGGCGGAATCGTCAGCACCAACATCGATTCGACGGTGAGCAGCGGCACGCAGGGCTACAACCTCGTCATCCGCTACACGAATGACGCCGGCGACCCTGTCCAGGTGTTCGCCAACCCGCTCGACATCGCCTTCGACACCGCCGAGGGCAAGTTCTTCATCATCGATTCGACCGCGGGCGAAGACGGCCGGATCCTGCAGGGCAACATCTCCGACCTGATCGGCAACCCGAACGCCACGGCGGTGACCACGACCCTGCTCTATTCGAGCAACCAGCCGCTCGGCAGCACCGAATCGCAAATCCGCGACCTTCAGATCGATACCGTCAACAACATCATCTACTTCACCCACGGCCAGCGCCTGGAGAGGATCGTCTACAACAACGCGAACCAGGTCTCGACCGTGCTCGCCAATTTCGGCACCGGCAGCGGCAATCCGAACGGCACAACGAACAATTTCATCGACGATTTCGTCATCAACTTCGCCACCGGCACCGCCTATCTGACGAGTCACCGGATCGTCGCGGCGCAGGACGGCGATTCCGTCACCCGCAACTATATCTACAAGGTCACCAACCTCACCGGCACCGCGACCTTCGCCAACGGCCAGATCAGCGTACTGCCGTTCAGCCCGGACGACGACGATTCCAATAACGGGATCAACTTCGCGGCCGGCGAGGGCTTTCCGCAGGAGCAGGGCACGCTGGAGGGCATCGCCCTCTCGCCGGACGGCAACACGCTCTATTTCACCGCTGCGCGGACGCTTTACGACCATGACGGGGACGGCGGCTTCGTCGGCGACGGTAATGCGGCGACGACCGATCCGATACTGACCCTGGGCGGCGTCTTCTCCTATGCGCTGGTCGGCAACCCGACCGGCACCTTCACCGCCCTGTGGGTGCCGACCGACGACGGCAATGACGGTTCGCAGGCGATCAACGAGACCAACGGGCCGCAGGGCCTGCTCGACGATATCGAGGTCGATCCGATCACCGGACAGCTCTATTTCCTCGACCTCACCGGCGACCAGCTCGGGATCACCAACCCGCCCGGCGACGAGGGCATCTGGCGGATCAACGCCAACGGCACCGGGCGCGAGTTCATCCAGGGCATCTTCAACAATGACGCCCTCGGCGCCGGCAGCATCTTCCTGAACCGCGCGCCGACCGTGACCGCCTCAACCCAGGCGACGCCGGGAGTGACGGAGGCGTCGAACGCGCCCGCCTCCGGCGCCACCGCTTTGGTCCAGCCGTTCCTCACCCTCGACGTCACCGACGTCGAGACTGCGTCCAACCCGACCCAGCAGCTCAACGGCGCGACCGTCTGGATCTCGAACAACTTCCAGTCCGGCGCGACCCACCAGGACACGCTGACGATCAACGGCACCCAGAGCGGCACCACGGCGGGCGGCATCGCTTACTCCTACAATGCCGCGACCGGCGCGATGCTGCTCACCGGCACCGACACGTTCAACGATTACGAGGCGGCGATCGCACTGGTGCGGTTCAACACGAGCGGCGACGATCCCACCGCCTACGGCCAGGCGACCAACCGCACGATCAGCTGGGCGGTCTCGGACGGCCTCAACCACAGCGATCCGGTCTCGACCACCGTCAGCGTCACCGGGATCAACGACGCCCCCGTCAACACGATGGGCGCGGCGATGAACTTCACCGAGGACACGACCGGCGCCGCCGGGCCGCCCGCGGTCAACGCGATCACCGGAATCTCGGTCTTCGACGTCGACGCCGATCCGGCCAACCAGCTCATGACCTTCACCTTCACGGTCAGTGTCGGAACCATCACCATCCGCACCGACGTGGCCGGCGGGATCGCCGCGGCCGACATCGTCGGCGGCGCGAACGGAAGCGCGACCTTCACCCTCCTCACCACGCAGAACGAGATGAACGCGACGCTGGCCGCGACCAACGCGTCGAGCCAGGCGAACGGCCTCCTCTATACGCCGCCGGCAAATTACAACGGCGCCGCGACGCTGACCCTCACGACCAACGACGCCGGCTTCAACGGCAACGATCCGGGCCTGACCGGAACCGGCACGAGCGAGCAGGACCAGGACGTCAAGGCGATCAACATCGCCGACGTCAACGATGCGCCGACCGTGGGCGGCGACGGCACCGAGGATTCGCCGACCATCCTCGAGGACACGCCCTTCACCAACGCCACGGCGCCGACCGTGGCTGCCTTGTTCGGCGGCCAGTTCTCAGACGCGATCGACGTTCAGGTCTCGGGCGGCAACCCGACCGGATCGACCGGCGACACGTTCGCCGGCATCGCCATCGTCGCGGACGGATCGGCACCGGCGACGGGCCAGTGGGAATATTGGACCGGCGCGGCCTGGGCCGATATCGGCGCGGCCTCGCAATCCGCAGCGCGGACCTTCGCTGCCAACACCCAGATCCGCTTCAACCCCGCGCTCAACTATAACGGCGCGGCGCCGACGCTCACCGTGCACCTGATCGAGACCGGCGGCCCGGCGATCACCAATAACGGCACGGTCAACCTCAACCCGGTCGGCACGGCGACCGGCGGGACCACCGTCTATTCGACCAACACCGTCGTGCTCAGCCAGGCGATCACCGCGGTCAACGACGCGCCGGTGAACACGGTCGGCGGCGACCTGACGGTGGCCGAGGACAGCGGCGCGACCAACGTCACCGGAATGTCGATCTCCGACGTCGACGCCAATGCGGCGACCGACGTCTTCACGGTCACGCTCGACGTGCTCCACGGCACGCTGAACCTCAACACGGGCGTGCCGAGCGGAGTCACCGCCGGGAACGTCACCGGAAACGGCACAGCGACGATCGTCCTCACCGGCACGATCAACCAGGTCAACACGACCCTCGCCGCAGCGGGCGGCCTCACCTACACGCCGACCGGCAATTACAACGGTAGCGATCGGGTCCAGATCACCACCAACGACGGCGGCGCCACCGGCCAGGATCCTGGCCTCACCGGGACCGCGACCAGCGAGCAGGACCAGGACAGCAAGACGATCACCGTCACCGCGGTCAACGATCCGGTGACCGGGACGGCGCCGGCGACCGCGACGCTCGACGAGGATTCGACCAATGTCGCGATCACGGGCATGTCGATCGCCGACATCGACGCGACGCTCGCGCCGTCCGGGGTCTACGAGGTCACGCTGACCTCCACCAACGGCACGATGACCCTGACGACGAGCACCGGCCTCACCTTCAGCGCCGGCAGCGCCACCGCCAGCGCGACGATGACCTTCCACGGCACGCTCGCCGACATCAACACGGCGCTTGCAACCGCCAAATATACGCCGACGCCGAACTTCGCCGGCGCGGCGACGATCACCCTCTTCGTCACCGATACGTTCGGGGCCGTCGTGGCCACCGGCACCGGCGCCGCGACCAACGACACCGACGTGATCAATGTCACCGTCAACGCCGTCAACGACGCGCCGGTCAACAGCGTGCCGCTGGTCGCTCAGAACGTGAACGAGGACAACACGCTCGTCTTCAATTCGGGCAACGGCAACCTCATTACAGTCTCGGACGCCGACTCGGCATTGGGCGACCTCAGCGTCACCCTGACCGTGCTTCACGGCACGCTATTGCTGGGCGGCAATGCCAGCCTGACCGGGGAGACCGGGGACGGAACCAGCAGCATCACCATTTCCGGCGCGCTGGCCGCGATCAACAATGCGCTCAACGGCCTCTCCTACACGCCGGCCCAGCATTATAACGGCCCGGATACGCTCACCATCACGACCAACGACAACGGCAATACCGGCAGCGATCCGGGACTCAGCGGCGGGGCGAATGACGAGCAGGATCAGGACGTCGTCTCGATCAACGTCGCGGCGCAGAACGACTCGCCGGTGGTGGCTCTGGTGTCGGCGGTCAGCTCGACCGAGCAGGTCGCCGGGACGATCGACGCGACCGCGACCGTCTTCGACGTCGAGCTCGGCGGCCGCAACGATTATTCGGGCGCCGTCCTCACGGTCGGCCGCAACGGCGGCGCTGCCCCCGAGGATTTGATCACTTTCGGGCCGAGCGGGGCCTTCACCGTCGACGGCTCCAACCTCAAGGCGGGCTCGGACATATTCGCCACCTTCACCGGCGGCAACGGCAGCAACCTCGTCATCACCTTCACCGGCAGCGGCACGCCGGCCACCCAGGCTCGGGCCAACGCCGTCGTCCAGTCGCTCCAATATACCTATACCG
The DNA here is from genome assembly GCA_023390415.1 of Pseudomonadota bacterium. Taxonomy (GTDB): domain Bacteria; phylum Pseudomonadota; class Alphaproteobacteria; order Sphingomonadales; family Sphingomonadaceae; genus Allosphingosinicella. The sequence goes on from JAEWCW010000149.1 coordinate 11,137, forward strand.
GAGACTCGCCGCCGGCCTCGATCGTCCTCGATTATTCGCTGAACGACGGCGCGCCGACCAATGCCGGCCAGGGCGGCGGCGGCTCCGCGACCGGCGCGGATTCGATCACGGTGAACATCACCAACACGCCGGAAAACGCGGCGCCGGCGGTCGATCTCGACGGCGACGGGAGCGGCACCGGCTTCGCCTCCGCCTACACCGAAGGCGGCGCTGCGGCACCGATCTCCGACACCGACGTGACGATCACCGATGCCGATTCGGGCGACGACATCGTCAGCGCGACGATCACGATCACCAATGCGGTGACCGGCGACAAGCTCAATGTCGGCTCGCTTCCCCTGAGCGTGTCGGTCGACGGCTCAAGCACCGATACGATGGTGAAGCTGGTCGCCCTGCCGGGCACATCCGCGGCCGACTTCGAGGCGGCGATCGAGGCAGTCACCTTCTCCAGCACCAGCGACAACCCGACCGCGAACGGCAGCAACGTCTCGCGCTCGATCACTGTCGTCGTCAACGACGGCGACTCCAACAGCCCGGCAGCGATCGCGACCGTCACGGTTACCGACGACAACGATCCGCCGACCGGCGCGAACGTGACCATCACCGCAGCCGAGGACACGTTCCGGGTGCTCGGAACGGGCGATTTCGGCTTCACCGACGATGGCCAGCTCGGCAGCGTCGAGATCAGCGCGGTCAGCGGCGGCGGGATCTACTTCGACTCGGACGGCACCGCCGGCGCCGGAACGCCGGTGCTCGAGACCCTGCCCAAGACCTATACGGCGCAGGACCTCATCGACGGCAAGGTCAGCTTCAAGGCCAACCCCGACCTCAACGGCTCCGGCGTGGGCTCGATGACCGTCCTCGTCACCGACGATGACGGCGAGGACGCGGCCGCGACCAACACGGTCACGATCGACGTCACCGCGGTCAATGATTCGCCCGTCCTGGCGCCTTCGCCCAACGCGATCGCAGCCACCGAGCAGACCGCGGTTGCGATCCTGCCTGGGATCACCGTCTCCGACGTGGATCTCGACGCGCGCAACGGCGGTGCCGGCGACTATGCGGGTGCGCAGTTCATCATCCATCGCGGGCCGCCGACCAGTCCGCAGGACGTCTTCAGCTTCGCCGCCGCCGCGAACTTCTCGGTCGACGGGTCGAACCTCAAGGCCGGCGGACAGATTTTCGGGGTGATCGCGAGCAACGCGAACGGCACCCTGACGATCAACTTCACCAGCCTGGAAACCACGGCGACGAGCGCTCTGGCGGACGAGGTCATCCAGTCGATCCGCTACACCAACATCAGCGATGCGCCGCCATCCTCCGTGATGCTCGTCTACCAGTTCGTCGACGGGTCGCCGGGCGGCGGGCAGGGCAGCGGCGCAAGCAACGTCGACGTCGAGATCGTGACCGTCAACATCGCCGGGGTCAACGACGCGCCGGTCAATTCGCTGGGCGGCACGATCGGCACCGGCGAGGATGCGATCGACGCCTGGCTTTCCGGCATGTCGATCTCGGATCCCGACGCCAACCCGGCGACGGACGACATCGTCGTCGCCTTCAACGTGCTGAACGGCACGCTCGACATCCGCACCGACGTGGCCGGCGGGGTCACGGCCGCGGACGTCGTCGGCGACGATACCAGCACGATCACGGTCACCGCGACGCTCAACCAGATCAACGCGACGCTGGCGGCGAGCAACGGGCTCACTTATTCGCCCAGCCTGAACTTCAACGGCGACGACACGCTCACGGTCAGCACCAACGACCAGGGCCATAATGGCTCAGATCCCGGCCTGACGGGCGACGGGTCGAGCGAGCAGGACGTCGATACCCGGACGATCTCGGTCAGCCCGGTCAACGATGCGCCGGTGGCCCAGCCTGATTCGGTCAGCACCCCGGAGAACGTGGTCGGCACCGGCAGCCTCTTCGCCGACAACGGATCCGGCGCCGACTCCGATGTCGAGGGCGACAGCTTCACCATCTCCCACGTCAACGGCTCGACCGGCAATGTCGGGGCGACGATCACGCTCGCATCGGGGGCGAAGCTCACCGTGCTGGCCAACGGCAGCTACAGCTACGACCCCAACGGCAAGTTCAACTCTCTGACCGACAACACGTCCGGCGCGGTCAACACGTCCACGGTCGGCGACACCTTCCAGTACACGCTGACCGGCGGAAACACCGTAACCGTCACCGTCACCGTGAACGGCGTCGCCGGGCCCGGCGACCGGCTGATGGGCGACGGCACCGATAACACCATCACGGGTACGCCGAACGGTGATCTGTTCCTGCTCCAGCAGGGCGGGGCAGACACCGCCTTCGGCCTCGGCAGCAACGACGTCATCTACTTCGGAAGCGCGTTTACCAGCGCCGACTCGGTCGATGGCGGCGGCGGCACCGACGCGGTCGTCCTCCAGGGCAATTACACGACGACCCTGACCAACAATCTGACATCGATCGAGGCGATCTCGCTGCAGAGCGGCGCGACCACCGAATATGGCGACACCGCGAACAATTTCTACGATTACAACATAGTGATGAACGACGCGAACGCGATCGCCGGCCAGCAGCTGATCGTCAATGCGCAGTCGCTCCGCGCCGGAGAGGACTTCACGTTCGACGGCTCAGCGGAAACGGACGGCAAGTATCTCGTCTTCGGCGGCCGCGGCGTCGATACGCTTAAGGGCGGCAACGGCGGCGACGTGTTCGTTTTCGCCGATGGACGCTGGGGCGCCAGCGACAGTGTGGACGGCGGCGCCGGGCGGGATGCGGTGGTGATCACCGCCGGCAACGGCCTCACCCACATCGCCTTCAGCGCGACCAGCCTCATCAACATTGAGTCGGTGTCAGTCAGCAACAAATACACGGCCACTCCGGGCGCGACGCCGTCCTACGAGTTCGTTCTCCACAACGGCAACGTCGCCGCCGGCCAGACCCTGATCGTCAACGGGAGTTCGCTGCTCAATCCGAGCCAGACGTTCAGCGTCGACGGAAGCGCGGAGACGAACGGTATACTGAACCTCTACGGCGGCGCCGGGTCCGACGTGTTGATCGGCGGCGCACAGGCCGACCTCCTCTACGGCGGCGGCAGCGCCGACACGCTGACGGGCGGGGCGGGCAACGACGTTTTCCGTTACGACAAGGTCTCAGAATCGAACTCGGCAGGCCGAGACGGAATCCAGGACTTCACCCTGGGGGACCTCATTGACCTGTCCCGGATCGACGCGAATACCACGGTCGCGGGGGATCAGGCCTTCAGCTTCATCGGCAATGCGGCGTTCAGCAACACGGCCGGAGAACTTCGCTTCGAGAACGTCGCTGGCCCGATCTGGCTGGTCCAGGGCGACACCGACGGCAACGGCGTCTCGGATTTCGAGGTGATCGTAGTCGTCACTGACGCGAGTCCGATCGTAGCGGGCGACTTCATTCTCTAGCGAGCGCGATGGGCTCGCTATAAGCGACTGAGTGATGTAGTAGTAGAGTTGTGTAGCGCGTTTCACATGGCAGGAAAGGCGACTATGCTAGAGGAAAGAATCGACGGTCCCGAGCCGAAGAAGGAGCGCTCCCCCTGGGTTGAGCCCGCCCTTTCCCGCGTCAGCGCCGGCTCAGCCGAGTTGGCCATTGGACCGAACGACGACGGTCCCGACTTCAGCTGAGTCTCAGCCTCACCAGACATAGAGCGCGCCACGGCCGCTTCGGCGCGTCCGGCATCTCGTCCGCTAGGGCTAGCTACTCAAAATCGCCCTTCTCAAGGAAGGGAGTGGAGTCCGAGACGAAAGCGAACGGGTACAAGGACTTGCAGTTCTCTGCGTAACCACTCCGCCATTCAGGTGCGAGGTTCCGCGCCCGTCCGCCGGATGACGGTCAGGAGGGGAGGGCCCCATCGGATGTCCCCGCGGGACCGTTCTCCGCGCTTCCGGCCGCCAGGCGGCGTACGCTCGGCGCGTGCCATTTGCGGAGCGTGCCCGACGGTGCCTGGTCCTGGTTGTGCTCACTCATGCTCACTGATCCTTTTGACGGTTGATTGGAGCGGCAGCCCGTTGAGCCTTGCAATTGCAAGGGTCGATTGCGGATGCTGCGCCCTCAGGACGGGAAGACGGTGGCGTCCGGATCCGGGTTGTTGCCATTCTCGGCCGAACCGCTTTCGATGCGGTTGACCCGCGGCGGCGACCAAGTTCGCCGAGCCGTCTCGATCGCGCTCTGAATTTCTTCCGCCTGTGCCATCTGACCCCCCAATCTTATGGAACACGGATACCTAGGCAGTTGCCGCTCTGTCTGTCAAACTATAGGTAAATCGGCGAAATATGAGCGTCTGAAGATCGACTACTCTTTGGAAGGACAGGCAATTGAATGACGCATTGGTGCGCCGCCGCGGCGGATTGATCGAAGCCGAAGTGGATGGCGAGCTGATTGGCCTCGAGGTCGAGCAGGGCGTCTGCTACGGTTTCAACGGAACCGCCACGCGGATATGGGAGCTGATCGAAGAACCGAAGAAGGTCAGCGAGATACGCGACGCACTTCTCGCCGAATATGACGTCGATGCGGAGACGTGCGAGCGCGAGCTGCGCGCCGTTCTCGCCGAGCTGGAAGGTGACGGCCTCGTCGCCATGGAGCCGCTCGCCGAGTGACCGCTCTCGCGGGCCTGTGGAGCTTCGGAGGCGCCCTCGATCCCGCTGAGAGTGTCGCGCGCATCCTCAAAGCCCAGCAGGTCTATGCGCCGGATGCGCCGGAAACCTGGTGCGACGGTCCACTCGCGATGGGGCGCCGGCTCTGGAAGCTGCTCCCCGAAGACCGGTTCGACCGGGGGCCGATCGTCTCGGCTGCGGGGTCGCTCGTTGCCGACATCCGGCTCGACAATCGGGACGAGCTTGCGGCCGGGCTCGGGATCGGGGCGGTCGACCTGGCCGGCCTCAGCGACTCGCAGGTGCTGATGAAGGCGCTGGAGCGCTGGGGCGAGGCCGCCGTCGAACGCCTGTACGGGGAATTCGCTTTCGCCTGGTGGCGGCCTGGCGAGCAGTGTCTCGTCCTCGCGCGCGATCCGCTTGGCAACCGGCCGCTCCACATCCATCGCGGCGACGGTTTCCTCGCCTTCGCGTCCATGCCCAAGGGGCTGCACGGGCTCGCGGAGATCCCGCGCGCGCCCGATCCCCGTTCGGTCGCGGATTTCCTCGCGCTCATCCCCGAGACCGGAAGCGAGACCTATTTCGAGGGGATCGAGAAAGTGCGCGCCGCGGAGATCGCAGTCGCAACCCCCGGAGGCCTGCGGACCCGGCGGTGGTGGGATCCGCAGCCCGAGCCGCTTCGGCTGGCGCGCGACGAGGATTATGCCGAGGCCATGCGGGCCGAGATGGACCGCGCCGTCGCCGTTCGGCTGCGCGGCGCCGACGGGCGGGTCGCCTCGCACCTCAGCGGCGGTCTCGACAGCACCGCCGTCACGGCGACCGCGGCGCGCCAGCTCGCGGAGACGGGCGGGCGGGTGACCGCCCTGACCGCCGTTCCCAGGCCCGGCTTCACGATGCCGATCGGCCCCGACAATTTCTACGACGAGGGGCCGCATGCCGAAGAGATTGCGCGGCTCTATCCGAATATCGAACATGTGAAACTGGTTACGGCGCACCGGTCGCCGACGGCGGACCTTTCGCGCTGTCTCTATCTCTACGAGCGGCCGGTCCTGAATCTGTGCAACGGCGTCTGGATGCACGCCTGCTTCGACGAGGCCAAGGCGCGGCGGCTGTCGGTCTTCCTGACCGGCCAATTCGGCAACGCCACCTTCACCTATGACGGCATGGCCTATCTGCACCAATTGCTATGCCGGGGCCGGCTGGCGCGCCTCGCCGGCACTAGCGCCCGCCTCTACCGCAACGGCACACGCCTCGGGACGATCGCCGCCCAGGTGCTCGGCCCGCTGCTCCCCGATCCCGTCTGGAACGGCATTTCGCGGCTGCGCGGCGCCGACCGCACGCTCTCCACGGTGAGCTCGCTCTCCGAGGAGCGGGCCGAGGCCCTGGGAGTCTATGAACGCGCAGCCGAGCGCGGCCTCGACCTCAGCTACCGGCCGCGCAAGGATCCGGTGGAGGCGCGGCTATGGATGCTCCGGCGGGTCGATACCGGAAACTACCGCAAGGGCACGCTCGGCGGCTGGGGTGTCGACCTTCGCGACCCTGCTGCCGATCGCAGGCTGATCGAATTCTGCCTCTCGGTGCCGGTCGAGCAATATCTCGTTGGCGGCGAGCGGCGCTCGCTTGCGCGGCGGGCAATGGCGGACCGGCTCCCGCGCACGGTGATCGAGGAGCGTCGCAAGGGCCTCCAGGCGGCGGACTGGCATGAAGGCCTGACCGCGGCGCGGCGCGAGCTGATCGGGGAGGTCGAGGCGATCGCCGATTGCGCCGAAGCGACAGAGGCGATCGATGCAGGGCTCCTCCAGCGGCTGGTCGACGATTGGCCGAAGGAGGGGACGTGGCACCAGCGCGAGGTCGTCAGCCGCTACCGGCTCGCGCTGCTGCGCGGAATCTCGGCGGGCCGCTTCATCCGCCAGGCGAGCGGCTCGAATCGCTGATCTCAACCAAGGGAGTGGAGGCCCGAGCCGGAATCGAACCGGCGTGCAAGGATTTGCAGTCCTCTGCGTAACCACTCCGCCATCGGGCCGCCGCCGCGCGATTTGCGGGCGATGAGGGCATAAGTCAACCTGATCTCGCGGCCTTCCCCATGCATTGGCCAGGGTGTCCGCTCGCGGACGCGGCGATGTTCGAATCCGGACAGCGGCACGACTTCGGGGTGAGTACCCCGTTCAGGTCGGCTGTGGCATGGACCTTGCTCTTGAAAGCGGTGGGCGGGGCGACCTTATCTGCTTGGCCTTGAAGCGGCGCACCGGTAGAAGCCGCTTGAGCAATATGGTGTGTTGCAGTACTAAGACAGTCGTGCGATAAGGGTCCCGATGAGCGAATTCGATTTCGAGCAGATGCGCGCCGCGATGGTCGCGAACCAGCTGAGGACGACGGGGGTCAGCGACGCCCGCGTGCTCGCTGCGGTCGGTACGGTGGCGCGCGAGCGCTTCGTTCCCGCGGACCGAGTCTCGGCCGCTTATGCGGACGTCACCGTTCCGACCGGCCATGGGCGCGAGCTCAACCCGCCGATGGCGACCGCACGGCTGCTGAGCGAGGCCGGCCCGCGCGGCGGCGAGCGGGCGCTCGTGGTGGGCGCGGCGACCGGCTATGCGGCGGCGGTGCTCGCCGAGCTGGTGGAGTCCGTGGTCGCGGTCGAAGAGGATCCGGCGCTTGCCGCGACGGCGCGCGAGGCGCTGGCCGGCACCGGGGTCACGCTCGTCGAAGCGCCCCTGGCGGAAGGCCATCGTGCCGGCGCGCCTTACGATCTCATCCTGATCGACGGCGCTGTGGAACAGGTTCCGCAGCCGCTGATCGACCAGCTTGCCGATGGCGGCGGGCTGGCGACGTCGATCGTCGACCGGGGAGTGACCCGTCTCGCCTTCGGCCGGAAGTCCGGAAGCGCGTTCGGGCTCGTCCAGTTCGCGGACGCGGCCGCCGCGATCCTTCCGGGGTTCGCCAGGCCGCGTGCATTCAGTTTCGAGAGAGCGGAGTAATTCCCGATGAGGGGTGGGTATTTGGCTGCGGTGGCCTTCGCCGCACTGGCGACGGCTGCAGCGGCCCAAACGGGGCAGGCGGGTTCGACGAACCTGCGCGAGGCGCTCGTCAAGACATATGAGACCAACCCGGTGATCATGGGCCAGCGCGCCCAGGTCCGCTCGCTCGACGAGGGGGTCGCGATCGCGCGCGCCGGCCGCCGGCCGCAGATTTCCGGCGTCGCCGGGGTCAACCAGAACGTCTATTCGAGCCGGGCCGGCTTCGGGACGGGCCGGAACTTCAACGCCGGGGTCGACGTCAGCTACCCGATCTTCGAGGGCGGCCGCACCCGCAACGCGATCGGCGCCGCGAACGAACGCGTCTCCGCCGGCCGCGCCCTGCTCCGCGCGACCGAGGGCGATGTCTTCACCGAGGCGGTCACCGTCTACATGGACGTCATTCGCGATCGCCTGATCGTCAATCTCAACCAGGGCCAGGTGCGCGTGCTGGAGACCAATCTCCAGGCGACCCGCGACCGGTTCGAGGTCGGCGACCTCACCCGCACCGACGTCGCCCAGTCCGAGGCGCGGCTCGCGCTCGCCCGATCGGGCCTGGCCACCGCCGAAGGCCGGCTCCGCGCCAGCGACGAATCCTATCGCCGGGTGATCGGCGAGCTTCCGGCCGACCTACAGCCGCCTCCGCCGTTGCCGACTCTTCCGCGCACGCCGGACGAGGCCGTCGACATCGCGCTTGCCAACAATCCGGATCTGATCGCGATTGCCGCGCAGATCCGCGCCGCCGGCCGCGACGTCTCGGTCGCCGAGGCCGCGCGCCTGCCCACCGTCTCGGCGGTGACGCAGGGCGACTATACCAATTATCTCGGCAGCGCCGACGACCAGTTCGGCGGCACCGGCAACGCCAACTCGCTCACCACCTCGGCAATCGGAGTCCAGGCGCGGATCCCGATCTACCAGGGCGGGATCGTTGGGGCGCGAGTCCGCCAGGCGCAGGCGCAGCAGAGCCTGCTGCTCGAGCGCGGCGTCGAGACCGAGCGCTTCGTGGTCGCCCAGACCCGCGCCGCTTTCTCCTCCTACCAGGCGGCGCAGCAGGCGATCGCCTCGAACGAGGTCGCGGTGGCCGCGAACACGCTGGCGCTCGAAGGAACGCGCGCCGAGCAGACGGTCGGCACCCGCAACGTGCTCGACGTGCTCAACGCCGAGCAGGAGTTGCTCAACAGCCAGGTGGCTTTGATCACCGCGCGCCGCGACGCCTATGTCGCCGGCTTCGCCTTGCTCAATGCGATGGGCCGCGCCGAGGCCGAGGATCTCAACCTCGACGGCGGCGCGCTCTACGATCCGGTCGCCAATTACAATCGCGTGAGCCGGCGTTGGTCCGACTGGGCGGACGACGAGGCCCCGCGGCCGGTCTCGACCCGCACGGTGACCGGCCCTGCGGCCGAGACCGGCGTCGACGAACGCCGCCAAAACCCGCAAACTCCCCAGTGACAGCGTCTGGGGTTTAAGCGATAAGGCCTTCATCATGGGGGACATTCAGCAAGACCCGTCGATGGAGGACATCCTCGCTTCGATCAAACGCGTGATCGCGGAGGACGGCCGGGCCGCAGCAGCGCGCGCCCCGCGCAGGACGCCGCGCTTCGACGCGCCGGAGCCGGCCGAGGCCGAGCCTGAGGACGTGCTCGAGCTCGAGGATCCGGTCGCCGAAGGGGAGGGGCTGCTCTCCCCCGACGCCGCGGCCGCGAGCCGCCAGCGCCTCGCGGCGCTGACCGCGCTCCGCGATCGCGCCGAGCCTGTTGCCACCGCGGCCGGCGAGGGCGCGCTCGAGGCGGTGGTCCGCGACATGCTTCGCCCGATGCTCAAGGAATGGCTGGATCAGCATCTGCCGGAGCTGGTCGAGGAGCTGGTCACCCGCGAGATCAGCCGGATCACCGGCCGCAGCCTCTGAGGGGCTGACGCTCAACTTTCCTTTTGCTTCGTTGCGGCGCCGGGTCTAGCTCCCTTGCCCATGAAGAAGCTCGCTCTTGCCCTCGTCGCCGCGACTTCGCTCGCAGCGCCCGCCGCCCTCCAGGCCCGCCCCTTCACCGCAACCGACCTCCAGTCGCTGAGCCGGATCGCCTCGCCCCAGGTCTCGCCGGACGGGAACTGGGTCGTCTACCAGCAGCGCGAGGCCGATATCGCGGCCAATCGCGGTCGGCTCGACCTCTGGCTGCTCGACCTGAGGCGGCCGGGCGCGCAGCCGGTCAAGATCGGCTCGACCGCTGAGCATAATGAGAGCGACCCGCGTTTTTCCCCGGACGGGCGCCACATCTATTTCCTGGGCAACGCCTCGGGCTCGAACCAGCTCTGGCGCGTGCCGGTTGCTGGCGGCCGCGCTGCGCAGGTGAGCGAGCTCGGCACCGATATTTCGGGCTACCTGATCGCGCCTTCGGGCGATCGCGTCGCGGTCTGGGCCGACCGCAACGTCGCCTGCGCCGACTTCAACTGCACCAACGTGCCGGCGGCCGAGCAGGGCCGCGGCTCTGGCCGCGTCTATGACGGGACCTTCGTCCGCCACTGGGACGCCTGGACCGAGCCCAATGTGCGCAGCCGGATCTTCACCTTCGGCCTCGCCAACGGCCGCCTCCAGGGCGCGGGCGTGCCGGTCACCCGCGGCCTCGTCGGCGATTCGCCGTCGAAGCCGTTCGGCGGCGCGGAGGAGATCGCCTGGGCCCCCGACGGCCGGACCCTGTACTTCGCGCTGCGCGAGGCGGGGCGCATGGAGCCGACCTCCACCAATCTCGACATCTTCGCAGCCCCCGCCGACGGCAGCGGCCCTGCGGTGAACCTCACCGCCGGCAACCGCGCAACCGACACGCTTCCGGCGGTGTCGCCCGACGGGCGCTATCTCGCTTATGTCGCGATGCGCCGACCGGGCTACGAGGCCGACAGGCAGGTGCTCCAGATCCGCGACCTCCGCTCCGGCCAGGTCCGGTCGCTGACCGAGCAATGGGACCGATCGGTCGGCTCGATCGCCTGGGCGCCGGACGGGCGCAGCCTCTACGTCACCGCCCAGGACGTGCTCGATCATCCCGCCTACCGGGTCGATTTCGCGAGCGGACAGGTCACCCGCCTGACCGGCGAGGGGACCGCCAACAACGTGCTTCCGCTGCGCGGCGGCGGGATCCTCTACACGCTCAACACGCTGGCGGCGCCGGACGATCTCTATCGCCTTCCCGCGGCCGGCGGTCGCCAGGCGCAGCTCACGCGGGTCAATGCCGCGCGCCTCGCCGGGATCGATCCGATTCGCGTCGAGCGCTTCTCTTTCGCCGGCGCCGGCGGCGACCGGGTGTGGGGCCAGATCGTCCGCCCGGCCAATGCGACGGGGCGGCTTCCGGTCGCCTATCTGATTCATGGCGGGCCGCAGGGATCGTTCGGCAACAGCTGGTCCTATCGTTGGAATCCCTGGCTGTTCTCGGCGCCCGGCTATGCCGCGGTCTCGGTCGATTTCCACGGCTCGACCGGCTACGGCCAGGCCTTCACCGACGCCATCAACCGCGATTGGGGCGGCAAGCCGCTCGAGGATCT
>JAEWCW010000176.1 GCA_023390415.1 Pseudomonadota bacterium
GGGCAGCGTCCCTCGTCGGTCACGATGCGTCAGCATCGCTCTCTCCTCGCTCCTCGCCCCGGCCCAAAATCCGCTCCGTCACGGCCGTTGCGGGAGCTGGGTACGGGCCCTAGTCCTCCTCGCCTTCACTTTCCAGTTCGAGTTCGCCCGGCCCGCTGCCAAGCTGGTCGAGCGCAGCCTCGATCGGATCGAGCAGCCCGGCGGCCTTGAGATCGTCGATCCCCGGCAGGTCCCGCCTGCTCTCTAGCCCAAAATGTTGAAGAAAGGTGGCGGTGGTCGCGAAGGTCAGCGGCCGCCCGGGCGCCTCGCGCCGTCCCGCCGGGCGGACCCAGCCCGCCTCCATCAGCACGTCGAGCGTTCCCTTGGAGATCTGGACGCCCCTGATCGCCTCGATCTCGGCGCGGGTCACCGGCTCGTGATAGGCGATGATCGCAAGCGTCTCGATCGCCGCCCGGCTGAGCTTGCGGCTTTCCTCGCGCTCCGGGCGGAGGATCGAGGCGAGATCGGGCGCGGTCTGGAAGTGCCAGCGCTGGCCGCGCTCGACCAGTTCGATGCCGCGGCCGTCATAATGGGCCTTGAGCGCCTCGATCGCCGCAGGGATGTCAACGTGCCCACCGACATGATGGCCGAGCTCGGCAACGGTCAGCGGCTCGGCGCTCGCGAACAGGGCCGCCTCGACGGCGCGGAGGTCGTCCGTGATGCGGGTCATGCCGCGCGCACGTAGAGCGGCTCGAACGCGCCCTGCTGATCGAGCTCGACTCTTCCGAGCCGGGCGAGCTCGAGCGCTGCAACGAAGCTCGAGGCGAGCGCCGAGCGGCGATATTCCGGGTCCTGGGTCGTCGGCAGGAAGGCCTCGATCCGGGTCCATTCGATGCTCGCGCCGATCAATTTCTCGACCCGCTGGAGCGCTTCGTCGAGGGTCATGACCGGCCGCCGCGAGACGACGTGGAAGGCGGGTTCGCTACGCGCGCGGACGATCCCGTAGGCGGAGATCAACTCGTAGAGACCGGCCTGCCAGGCGGCCTTGCGGATCACCTTCAGCCCTTCGGGCGCGCCGCGCAGGAAGACGTCGCGGCCGATCCGGTCGCGCGCCATCAGCCGGGCGCCGGCATCGCGCATCGCGGAGAGGCGCTGGAGCCGGAGCTGGAGCCGCATCGCGAGCTCCTCCGGGCTCGGATCGGCCTCCGGATCCTTGGGCAGGAGCAGGCAGGATTTGAGATAGGCGAGCCAGGCCGCCATCACGAGATAGTCGGCCGCGATCTCCAGCTTCAGCTTCTTCGCGTCGCGGATGAAGGCGAGATATTGCTCGACCAGCTCGAGGATCGAGATCCTGGCGAGATCGACCTTCTGGGTCCGCGCCAGCGTCAGCAGAAGATCGAGCGGGCCCTCCCAGCCGTCGAGATCGAGAGTCAGCCGGTCCGCCTCGCGCACCTCGGGCTGCGCCTCGAATTCGTCGTCGAAGGATTCGCCCGGCCCCATGGCGGGAGCTTAAGCGGTCAGGCGAAAGCGAGCAATGAGTCGCGCTTGGCGGCAAGCCTTTCCCAATCGCCCGCGCTCGACGGTCCGGCGACCTCCGCCATCGCCTGGTCCAAGCGCGCGGGATCGACCGTGCCGGCGCCGGCGACCACCTCCTGCATCTCGCCGAGCTCTCCCGAACAATGCAGGACGATGTCGCAGCCGGCTGCGCGTGCGCCCGCGGAGCGCTCGCGGAAACCGCCTTGCAGCGCACCCATGCAGATATCGTCGGAGAGCAGCAGGCCCTCGAAGCCGATCGCGCCGCGGACCGCTTCACCGATCACGGTTGGCGAGAGCGTCGCCAGCCGCTCGGGGTCGAGCGCGGTGTAGACGATGTGCGCGGTCATCCCGAACGGCGCGTCGCGGAGCGCTCGGAAGGGGGCGAAATCCCGCTCCAGTTCGTCGCGCGACGCATCGACCACGGGCAGCACCTCGTGGCTGTCGACGCGCACCCGGCCGTGGCCTGGCATATGCTTGACCACGGCAGCAACGCCCCCGGCCTTCATCCCCTCCAGCATCGCGCGCCCGAGCGCCGCGACCTGCATCGGCTCTTCGCCGAAGGCGCGGTCGCCGACGATGTCATGGGCCTCTCGATCCCGCACGTCGAGCATCGGCGCGCAATTGACGTTGATCCCGGCCGCGCGGAGCTGGATCGCCATCGCCTCGCCACCGGCGCGCGCAGCCTCGATCGCACTCATCGGCGCGACCCGGTAGAGCCGGTCGAAGGCGCCGGCGGGCGGAAAGGCCGGCCAGTGCGGCGGGCCGAGGCGCGCAACCCGCCCGCCTTCCTGGTCGATCAGGATCGGGAGGCCATCGCGGCCCGCAATGGAGCGCAGCTCAAAGGTGAGCGCGGAAAGCTGTCCCGGATCGACGATGTTGCGGCCGAAGAGGATGTAGCCCGCCGGATCCACGTCACGGAAAAAGGCCCGCTCGTAGGCGGTGAGAGCGGGCCCTGAAATTCCGAAGATCGCCGCGGCGCGAGTCACCGAACCGTGGTGCAGCTCTCGCCGGCAATCTCGAGCCGGCGGCAGATGTCCGCGGCATTGGGGCCGCTCGCGCGCAGGCGATAAAGGGTCCGGCCGCCGCTCTGCACGGGCAGCACGCTGTGGCTGAGCGGCGAAAGATAGCGGAAGCGCCCCGAGAGCGCCCGCCAGGCGTTGGTCGCCGCCGCCGAGCTGGAGAAGGCGCCCAGCTGGATGGTCGCGCTCGGGCCGGCCGGGGCCTGCGCCTGCGGGCGCTGCGGCTGCGCGGGCTGCTGGGCCGGGGCTTGCGCCTGCGGGCGCGCGGGCTGAGCCGACTGGGGCTGCTGCGACTGCGCCTGCTGCGCCGGCTGGCCGCGATTTGCGGTGACCGGCGCCTCGGGCACGTTCATGCTGAGATTGCCGTGCGGCTGCTCGCCTTCGCTGGCGGCGTGGGCGGTGCCGCCCTGCCCTTCCACCTGCATGCCGCCCGGCTGATCCGGCTGGACCTTGTAGGGCCCCTCGGGCGCGCGGATCAGCTCGCCGTCCGGGCTGTCGGCGCCGTCGCGATTGCCGAGCCAGAACAGGCCGGCGACGACCAGGCCGATCGCGACCAGCCCGATCACCACCGCAGCGATCAGCTTGACCGGAGACGGACCGTCGGACGCTTCCTCCTCGTCCACCGCCTCGAGCCACGGAAGGCGATCATCGTCGGCTCCGGTCCGCGCATCGGTCATCACAGCATCTCCTCGGCCGGCTCCACCCCCATGATCGAGAGGCCGTTGCGGACAGTCTGCCCGATCGCGTCGGCCAAGGCCATACGCGCGCGGGTCAGCTCCGGATTCTGTGCCAGGAGGAAACGCCGCGACGGGTCGTCGTTACCCTTGTTCCAGAGCTGGTGGAACGCGGCGGCGAGGTCGTAGAGGTAGAAGGCGATGCGATGCGGCTCGTGCGCCTGGGCCGCGCCCTCGACGATCCGCGGAAGCTGCGCCGCGAACGCCACCAGCGCGCGCTCGTCGGAATCGAGCAGGCTGAGGTCCGCCTCGCCGGAAACGTCGATCCCCTCCTCCTTCGCCCGCCGATGGAGCGAGCGGATCCGGGCGTGGGCATATTGGACGTAGAAGACGGGATTGTCCTTGGACGCCTCGACCACCTTAGCGAAATCGAAGTCCATCTGGGCGTCGGCCTTGCGGGTCAGCATGGTGAAGCGGACGACATCCTTGCCGACCTCGTTCACGACGTCCGCAAGCGTCACGAAATTGCCGGCGCGCTTCGACATCTTCACCGGCTCGCCGGCGCGGAGCAGGCGGACCATCTGGACGAGCTTGACGTCGAACGGGACCTTGCCCTCGGTCAGCGCCTCGACCGCGGCCTTGATGCGCTTGACCGTGCCGGCATGGTCGGCGCCCCAGATGTCGATCAACTGGTCGGCTTCCTGGGCCTTCTGGAAATGGTAGGCGAGGTCGGCGCCGAAATAGGTCCAGCTGCCGTC
>JAEWCW010000029.1 GCA_023390415.1 Pseudomonadota bacterium
GGACGCGGCCAGCAAGGCGGCGATCGCCAGAGCGGAGGCGGCGCGCTTCATCTCAGCCGCCGGATCGCCGCCACTGCCCTGCCGAGCGCGGCGCGATATTGCCGGGGCTCGTAGCTGTTGGGGTCGCGCACCGCTGCATACGCGAGGTTGATGTCCCCGCGTATGGCGTTGGCGCGGGCCTCGGCGATTCCCCCCTGGGCGACGAGTGCGGAGAGCAGGGTGTCGGTGGCCATCACCGCCTGGACGCTGCCGGCATAATCGGTGAAGCGCTCCGAGATCGCCGAAGAGGCGATCGCGTCGATGATTGCGAACACCTGCGCGCGGCCGAGCTCGGCGCTGCCGAACGCCGCCGACAGCGCCCGCGCGCTGTCTCGCAAGGTCGCTGCGGCCCGCACGGCGCTGATCCGGTCCGATGCGATGGCGCGGTGGAAGGCGCGGCTGTCGCGCTCGAACCGCTCGGCGAGCTGCGGCGCGATCACCCGAGCCGCAGCCGAGAGCATGATCATGTTCTCGTCATTGTAGGGCGGCATGCCGTTCGGGATCGGCCGCGCCGGATTGGGAATGACGCTCAGCTCCGCGCGCGGATCGTCCGAGATCCGCCGGTGGCAGGAGTGGCAGTCGAAGAAGTAGAATTCGGGAAAGATCCCCTCGGTCCCGCGGTCCGACGTCGCAAACAGGGAAAGCGAGCGCTCAAGCGCCATGGCCTGGCCGACCGCCCAGGTCTGCACGGGGTTTGGCCGACTTTTACGCGCGGCATAATCGGTGTCCTCCGTGTGGTGCGCCTGCAGCGTCGTGAACAGGTCGAGCTCGAAGGCGATGCGCGGGTGGCCCGCAGCCATGATCCGGTGGTTGACGAACTGGCCCTGGTCCTGGCTTCCGAAATGGCAATCGAGGCACACGCCCGCCCGCACCCGGACATTGTCGAGCCTGGTCATACCGCGCGAGACGTTCGCGTCGTGGGTGCCGCCGACCGCATAATGGCTGGAGATCCAGCCGCCCGCGGGCCCGTGGCAGCTCTCGCAGCCGACTCCGTCGGAAAGCTGGAAGCGGGCGCCCCGCATGGATGCCGGCGCTGCGGTCGTATGGCAGCCGAGGCACATTTCCGCCCGGGTCGCATCGTTGTTCGGAAGGCCGAGGCGCCGCGCGATCTCGCGCGATCGCGGCGAGGAGAGGACGGCAAAGGCGCGGCTGTGGGCGCCGGCGGCGCTCGCCGGATCCTGCCAGATCATCAATTCGTCCTGTCGGACGACCGCGCCGTTTCCTTCGCTTCGGCCGTGGCAGGTGGTGCCGCCGCAGGTCGCGACTCCGACGAAGAGGCCCTTGGGCTGCTCGGCGGGGTTCTGGGCGCCGGCATCTGGCGCGAACAGAAAGGCGATCAGGGCGGCGAGCGCGGCGGCGAAGGCCGCCAAGCCGATCGCCATCTCCCGCTTACCCCCCATGCGATCCCCCTTACGCCCGCCTTCACACGCGCGGTTCGCCCGGAATAGCGCCGACTATGTTCGAAGTGGATGGGCCGTTCAAGCGGCGATGACAGCGCCTGCAAAGCCCGCTAGCCTCGCCGCATCGCAAGGGGGGCGGCCAATGACCAAAGCGTCGGACCTGTTCATCCAGTGCCTCGAGGAGGAAGGCGTCGAATATGTGTTCGGCGTTCCCGGCGAGGAGAATCTCGATTTCCTCGACAGCCTGTCGCGCTCGGACAAGATCGAGCTGATCCTCACCCGCCACGAGCAGGGCGCCGGCTTCATGGCCGCGACCTACGGCCGCCACACCGGCAAGGCCGGAGTCTGCCTCGCCACCCTCGGTCCCGGCGCGACCAACCTGGTGACCGCCGCCGCCTACGGCCAGCTCGGCGGGATGCCGATGGTGCTGATCACCGGCCAGAAGCCGATCAAGAAGTCGAAGCAGGGCCGCTTCCAGATCCTCGACGTCGTCGACATGATGCGGCCGATCACCAAATACACGCACCAGCTCGCCTCGTCCGACAATATCCCGAGCCGGATCCGCGAGGCCTTCCGCCTCGCCGAGGAGGAGAAGCCGGGCGCGACCCATCTCGAGCTGCCCGAGGACATTGCCGACGAGCATACCGAATCGACGCCGCTCCCGCGCAGCCTCGCGCGCCGGCCCCATGCCGACGAGAAAGCGGTGCGCGCGGCGGTGAAGAAGCTCGAAGGCGCGAAGTCGCCCCTGCTCGTCATCGGCGCCGGCGCCAACCGCAAGATGACCAGCCGGATGCTCCTCCAGCTCGTGGAGAAGACCGGCATCCCGTTCGTCACCACCCAGCTCGGCAAGGGCGTGATCGACGAGATGCATCCCCGCTTTCTGGGCTGCGCGGCGCTGTCGGCGGGCGATTTCGTCCACCGCGCGATCGAGGCCGCGGACGTGATCGTCAATATCGGCCACGACGTGATCGAGAAGCCGCCATTCTTCATGTCCCGCGGCGGCGCCGAGGTGATCCACGTCTCCACGCAAAGCGCGGACGTCGATCCGGTCTATTTCCCGCAGATCGAGGTGATCGGCGACATCGCCAACGCCATCTGGCAGATCAAGGAGGACATCGTCCCCTCGGCGCGCTGGGATTTCGATTTCATGCTCGCCGGGCGCAAGGCGGAGCTCGATCACACCGCCTCGATGTGCGACGACATGCGCTTCCCGATCTTCCCCGCCTGCCTGGTCCGCGAGGTGCGCGCCGCGATGCCGGCGGACGGCATCATCTGCCTCGACAACGGCGTCTATAAGATCTGGTTCGCCCGCAACTATCCCGCGCGGGGTCCCAACACGGTCCTCCTCGACAATGCGCTCGCGACGATGGGCGCCGGCCTGCCCAGCGCGATGGCCTCGAAGATGGTCCATCCGGACCGCAAGGTGATGGCGATCTGCGGCGACGGCGGCTTCATGATGAACAGCCAGGAGATGGAGACCGCGGTCCGCCTGAAGCTCGACATCACGATCCTGATCCTCAACGACAACAGCTACGGCATGATCCGTTGGAAGCAGGCGAACATGGGCTTCCAGGATTGGGGCCTGACCTACGGCAACCCCGATTTCGTCAAATATGCCGAAAGCTACGGCGCGATCGGCCACCGCGTCGAAAGCGCCGAGGCGATCCCCGGCCTGCTCCGCCACTGCCTCGACACGCCCGGCGTGCACCTCATCGATTGCCCGGTCGACTATGCCGACAACGACCGCATATTGAACCGCGAGATCAAGGAACTGAGCGCGAAGCTCTGACACGATCCCCCTCCCCTTGATGGGGAGGAGCTAGGGGTGGGGTGGACTCGGAGACCTGCGGAGTGTTTCCGGATACTCCACCCCCACCCAACCCTCCCCCATCGAGGGGGAGGGCTCAAGGGAAGCCCAGATGACCGGACTACGCGAAACCTACCCCCTTTACCTCGCCAACGAGGCGAAGCAGCCGAACGCCGATCTCGTCGTCACCGACAAGTTTAGCGGCAAGCCCGCGACGCGGGTCGCGCTGGCGGATGCCGCGACGATCGACGCCGCGATTGCTGCGGCCCATGCTGCGCAGCATGAGATGGCGCGGATGCCCGCTTACGAGCGCCAGGCGGTGCTCCAGCATTGCGTCGCGCGCTTCACCGAACGCGCCGAGGAACTGGCTTTTGCGCTCTGCGTCGAAGCGGGAAAGCCGATCCGGGATTCGCGCGGCGAGGTCGGCCGGCTGATCGACACCTTCCGGATCGCCGCCGAGGAATCGGTGCGCATGACCGGCGAGGTCCAGCCGCTCGACATCTCGCCCCGCGCCAAGGGCTATCAAGGCATCTGGAAGCGGGTCCCGATCGGCCCGTGCAGCTTCATCTCGCCGTTCAACTTCCCGCTCAATCTCGCCGCGCACAAGATCGCGCCGGCGATCGCGGTCGGCTGCCCGTTCGTGATGAAGCCGGCGAGCCGCACGCCCTTGGGCGCGATCATCATCGGCGAGGTCCTCGCCGAGACGAACCTGCCGAAGGGCGCCTTCTCGATCCTCCCCGCGAGCCGCGACGGCGCCGATCTCTTCACCACCGACGAGCGCCTCAAATTGCTCAGCTTCACCGGCTCGCCCGACGTCGGCTGGGACCTCAAGGCCCGCGCCGGCAAGAAGAAGGTGGTTCTGGAGCTCGGCGGCAACGCCGCCGTCATCGTCGATCATGACGCCGATCTCGACGACGCGGTCGAGCGCACCGTCTTCGGCGCCTTCTACCAGTCCGGACAAAGCTGCATCGGCGTGCAGCGAATCGTCGTGCACGATGACGTGTATGACGCCTTCCGGGACAAAC
>JAEWCW010000030.1 GCA_023390415.1 Pseudomonadota bacterium
CTTGAGAATCTAAAAACCTGATTTAGTTTCCCAAGAAAAACGCAACGTAGTACTAAAAAAGAGAATACCGTGGCAGAATTAATCCTCCATATTGGCGCCCATAAGACTGCGACGACCGCATTGCAGAGGTTGCTGTCACAGTCTCAGGACCATCTGGCAAGGGAAAATATCATCTACCCCCATGTCTCATGGTTCCAATTTGCGCAGCATCGCCTTGCATTTTCTTTGAAAAACATGACGGATCCGGCTCAAGGAGACCGGCCAGACATGTTTGAGGAAATAGAAGCAATAAATAAAGTTCTGAAAGAAAATCCAGGGAAACGGATTTTGCTGTCAAGCGAAGAGCTATTTTCCTTGAAGCCAGAATCTCTAGAATTCTTGCGAGATAACCTATCAACAAATAAAATTAGAGTAATCGCCTGCGTTCGTCGGCCGGACGAAATGTTGCTGTCGATCTACAATCAGAAGGCAAAAACACCCAATAACGGTTTTTCACTTCCGCTGTTTCATTTTCTGCAGCGGCCAAGAGCTATCGACCCAGATATTTCTTATGGGGAACAGCTGGGAAAGTGGATGGACTGCTTTGGCGAGCAGGCACTTTCGGTCTTTACCTACGAAGATGAAAAACCTATCGACAGTTTTTTTGCGCTGCTTGGAATAGAGCCTCCTGCTCAAAAGAAGGCGATGGTCAATCGTAGCGTTTCCGCCCCAGTCGTAGAAATTATGCGCCTTGCCAAAGCAAGTAAATTTGATCCGGCACTTCAGCAGCAGCTTTATCATCTCGCTTTAAAGCAATTTGAGGAGGCACCAAATCTTTTTCTTTCTGATGAGCATCGAGCCAAAATCCTGATGACGTTCAAGGACGAATATGATGCTCTTTTTGCGCGGCTTGGGCGACCTAATCCTTATCTGCCAGATATATTGATTCCTCAAACCCAAGCATCACCTTCCCGTCCCAATTTGACCTTCCTTGATCTTATGGCCTTGATTCAAGTTCTCATGAAATAGGAAGTCTTTTACTAAGGTCCGTAGACATTCGTAGTTCACATACCATCTGATTTGTGATTCAGGCCTCCCAAATGGAGGTTTGAATGGACGAGCAGCGGTTTGTAGTGACGGATGATATCTGGGCGCGTCTTGAACCTCATCTCCCCGGCAAGGAGAGCGACAGCGGTGTGACGGGCAGGGACAATCGCCTGTTCCTGGAGGCCGTTCTCTGGCGGGTGCGAACCGGTTTGCCCTGGCGGGATCTGCCATCGGAGTTCGGGAACTGGAACAGCGTGTTCCGCCGGTTTTCGCAGATGGGCCAAGGGTGGTGTTTTCGAGCGCCTTTTCGAAGAGATCCGCGGCGAGCCCGATTTCGAATACGCCCTGATTGACGGCACCATTGTCCAGGCTCACCAGAAGGCGAGCGGCGCAAAAGGGGGACTCAGGCTCAGGCCATCGGGCGCTCCCGCGGCGGACTGACCACGAAGATCGTGGCCTTGGTCGATGCCTTGGGCAACCTGTTCGACTTTGTTCTGCTGCCCGGCCAGGCTCACGACCTGAAAGGCGTGGCACCGCTGATCGAGGACGTCGCCTTTGACGCCCTTCTGGCGGACAAGGCGTTTGATGCCGATGGGCTGCTTGCAAAACTGGACGGGCGAGGTGCGAGTGCAGTCATCCCGCCGAAGGCGAACCGCAAGATCAAGCGTGACTACGACAAACACGCCTACAGATGGCGGCACTTGGTCGAATACTTCTTCGCGAAAATAAAGGAGTTCCGCGCCATCGCCACGCGCTACGAAAAGACCGCGTGCAGCTACGCCGCCAATTGGCATCTCGCCGCAACCATCATCGCCTCACGATGAATGTCCACGGACCATAATTTAATCTTGTAAATAACTGTAAGTGTGAACTGTATCAGCAGTTCTACACCCCCGCCGACCACAGCCGGAACCGCTTGGTTCCGGTGATCTCGCGCACCAGGCCCATGGCCTGCATCCGCGACAGAAGGCGTTCGGCGGTGTCGCGGCTGATGCCGGCCAGGTTCTCGACCTGGGCGGTGTAAAGGACGGGGTGGGCGGCAAGGGCCTCGATGACGCGGGCGGGATTGCGGCCCTTGATCGTGGCGGTGGCCTCTCGCGCGGTCTCGGACCAGGCGGCGATGCGGTCCAGCATCCGGCAGGCGTCGGCCGTGCCCTGCGCCACGGCGGCCAGGTGCCGCGACAGGCGCTGCCTGGCCGGACCGCCATCGGCCCAGATCGCCCGGCCATGGCGGCCCAGCGGCAGGAAGGACAGGCCGGGCAGGGCGCGGGCCATGTCGCGGGCGGCCCAAACCGCGCCCTCGATCGCGGCCCCGTCGGGCGACAGGTCCGCCAGCCGCCACAGCATCCGGGCGGCAGGGGCGCGGGCGAGGGGATGCAGGCCCGCCAGTTCTTCCATCGCCGTCAGGAAATCCTCCGCCGCCGCGTCGAAGGCGGCGCCCACGGGGCGTTCCGACCAGGGCGCGTCTTCCCGGTCCGGGTTGCGGTACAGCGCCAGGAAGTCGCGCAGGCTGGCCGGGTCGGACTGTCCTTCCAGCCGCCGCAGGGCCCAGCGGGCCTGGGCCATCGCCTGCAGGTCGGTGCCCGCGCGCGCGGCCATGGCGTCCAGGCCGATCTCCTCACGCGACAGGGGGGTGCCTTGGGCGC
>JAEWCW010000057.1 GCA_023390415.1 Pseudomonadota bacterium
GTCTGGACCCGCCAGACTGACGGGTTCGCGCCGCGCGCCCGGTCCCCGTCAACGTGGCGAACCCATAATCCCGTACCACGTTGCTGAAGAGGATAACGAATGAATAGGTGAGCGGCCCGACCAGGACGACGACGTCGCCATGGCGAGCTTCAAAACCTGCCTCCTCCGAGCCTCACCGTCTGAGCATGACCGAAGGGCGAGTGCTGATCGATTTTGCAAACGTCTTTAACGAGGTAAATGATTAACACTAGCGCTTCGTCAGGCGTAGTCTGTCCTATGATAGGAGGGACGAGCGATGGACGTGAAGACAGGACAGATGGCTTGTCCGACGGCCAAGCCGACCACTGTTCGCTCGCTGCTTGGTCGCACAAACCGCGATTGGTGGCCTGAATCGCTGCCGCTGGATATCCTCAACCAGGGCGGACTTTCGCCTGACCCGATGGGCGACGAGTTCGATTACGCCGCCGCTTTCAAAGCGCTCGATTATCAGGCGCTGAAGGACGACCTCAGGGCGATGATGACCGACAGCCAGCCATGGTGGCCGGCGGATTACGGCACATATGGCGGGCTGATGATCCGCATGGCCTGGCACGCCGCCGGCACCTACCGTACGGCGGACGGCCGCGGAGGCGCTAACAGCGGGCAGCAGCGTTTCGCGCCTCTTAACTCTTGGCCGGACAATGGCAATCTCGACAAGGCGCGGCGCCTCCTCTGGCCGATCAAGCGCAAGTACGGCAACCAGATCAGCTGGGCCGACCTCTTCATCCTCGCCGGCAACGTCGCGATCGAATCGATGGGCGGGCCGACCTTCGGCTTCGGCGGCGGCCGCCGCGACGTGTTCGAGCCGGAACGCGACATCTACTGGGGCTCGGAGGAGCAGTTCGTCGGCCATCCGGACAACAAGACCCGGATCCTGCCCGAGGAGGAGCTCGAGCTCGAGCATCCGCTCGCCGCGATCCAGATGGGCCTCATCTACGTCAATCCGGAAGGCCCGGGCGGCGTGCCCGATCCGCTCCAGTCCGCGCGCGACATCAAGATCACCTTCGAGCGGATGGCGATGAATCTCGAGGAGACGGTGGCGCTGACCGCCGGCGGCCACACCTTCGGCAAGGCGCATGGCGCCGGCGACCCGAGCCTGGTCGACGTCGCGCCCGAGGCGGCCGACATCGCCCTGCAGGGCCTCGGCTGGGCGAGCGCCCACGAGAGCGGCTTCGGCGAGCACACCATCACCAGCGGAATCGAGGGCGCGTGGGTCAACACGCCCACCGAATGGTCGGAGAATTATTTCCGACTGCTCCTCGACTATGAGTATGAGCTCGTCCGCTCGCCGGCGGGTGCCAAGCAGTGGCAGCCGATCAACCAGCGCGAGGAGGACATGGCGCCGGACGCCCATGTGCCGGGCAAGAAGGTGCCGACGATGATGACCACCGCCGACATGGCGCTGAAGGTCGATCCCGAGTTCCGCGCCATCTCCGAGCGGTTCCGCAACGACCACGAGGCCTTCAAGGACGCCTTCGCCCGCGCCTGGTTCAAGCTCACCCACCGCGACATGGGCCCCAAGGTCCGCTATCTCGGGCCGGAAGTGCCGGACGAGGATCTGATCTGGCAGGACCCGGTTCCAGCCGGCCGCACGCCCTCGGACTCCGACGTCTCGGCTTTCCGCGAGAAGATCCTCGGCGCCGGCTTCAGCATCGGGCAGCTCGTCAAGACCGCCTGGGCTTCGGCCTCCACCTATCGCCGCTCCGACCATCGCGGCGGCGCCAACGGCGCCCGAATCCGGCTCGAGCCGCAGCGCAGCTGGGCCGCAAACGAGCCCGAGGAGCTCGGGCGCGTCCTCGCCAAGATCGACGAGCTGCGCGGCAACCTCTCGATGGCGGACGCGATCGTGCTGGCCGGCACCGCCGCGGTCGAGCAGGCGGCGCGCGATGCCGGCTTCGACGTCGAGGTGCCGTTCGTCGGCGGCCGCGGCGACGCGACCGAGGAATGGACCGACGTCGACAGCTTCGCGGTCATGGAGCCGGTCGCCGACGGCTTCCGCAACTATCTGAAGACCAAGCACAGCGTGAAGACGGAGGAGCTTCTGCTCGACCGCGCCTCGCTGCTCGGCCTCTCGGTTCCGGAGATGACGGTGCTGCTCGGCGGCCTGCGCGTGCTCGGCGCCAATTACAAGAACAGGCCGGAGGGGGTCTTCACCGACCGGAAGGGCCAGCTCACCAACGACTTCTTCGTCAACCTGCTCGACAACGACACCTTCTGGAAGGTCGTCGACGACAGCGCTGACGAGGAGTTCATCGGCTACGACCGCGGCGGCCGGCAGGAGAAGTGGCGGGCGACCCGCACCGACCTCATCTTCGGCGCCAACAGCCAGCTTCGCGCGGTCGCCGAAGTCTATGCCGAGAAGGGCCACGAGGAGAAGTTCGTCCGCGACTTCGTCAAGGCCTGGACCAAGGTGATGAACGCCGACCGCTTCGACGTGCCGCAGAACCCGGACAGCGTCGAGCCGATCGGAATCGCCGAGCCGGCTGAGGCCTGATCGGAAGGAAAGGCCGCGGCGTCACCGAGCGCCGCGGCCTTCCCGCCGGGAGGTTCGATGCGCCGAGGCGACGTTGAAACCCTGGATCCCACCCGCACCTATTGGGTGCCGTCCGTCGTCGCGCCGGCGCGCGACTGGCCGGGGGCGCCGGGCTGCCGGCGCGGCGCCCGCTTCCTGATCGACGGAACGACCTTCCGCCCGAGCCGCGACCGGTTCGAGACGTTCGACAGCGAGCTCTCCTGCCTGAGCTGGATCATGCTCAACCGCAGCGCGCTCAACCGCAGCCTCGCGGGCGCGAAGGTCAGGCCGGTGCCGCTTGACCGCTGGCTGCTCGGCCTGGACTGAGCGAGCCGATGATTCGCCGGATTGCGGCGCCGAGAAGCTGGAACTCGCTCTCGCGCGGGCTCGACCGCCGCCAGACCAGGGCGATCTGGCGGAAGCCGTGATCGGAGCGCAGCGGCTTCGCCTCGACCCGCGTGCCCTCCAATATGCCCGCCTCGATCGCCATTGCCGGGATGAAGGTCAGGCCGAGGCCGTTGTCGACCATCTGGACGAGGGTGTGCAGCGAGGTGCCCATCATCTCCGCATGCGCGCGCAGATCGGGCCGGTTGCAGGCGGACAAGGCATGGTCCTTGAGGCAATGGCCGTCCTCGAGGAGGAGCATCCGGCTCTCGTCGATCGCGCCGACGTCCACGACCTCGCCCGGGGGCGCCTCGCCGGCAGGGAAGGCGACATAGAGCGCGTCTTCGACCAGCCGGACCGAATCGATGTCGCCGCAGGCGAAGGGCAGAGCGAGCAGAACGCAATCGAGTTGGCCGCGATGGAGCGCGTCGCAGGCCGAATGGCTGGTCTCCTCGCGGAGGTAGAGCTTGAGCTCGGGCCACTCCTCGCGAAGGTGCGGGAGCATGGCCGGGAGCAGGAAGGGCGCAATGGTCGGGATGACCCCCATCCTGAGCGCGCCGTGCAGCGGCTGCCCCTCGGCGCGCGCCAGCTCGACCAGCTCCTCCGCCTCGCGAAGGACTCGCACCGCCTTGTCGGCGATCCGCTCGCCCAGCGCGGTGAAGCGGACGACCCGGCGGGTCCGTTCGACCAGGGCAGTGCCGAGCAAGGCCTCGAGCTCGCGCAGGCCTGCGGAGAGGGTCGATTGGGTCACGAAGCAGGCATCGGCGGCGCGGCCGAAATGGCCGTGCTGGCGAAGCGCGAGCAGATATTGCAGCTGTCTGAGGGTCGGCGGGTGCAGGGGCATGTGATCGAAAATTCCAATCAGTTTGACCGGTATAGATCACTTGAACGATCAGAGCCAGCAGCTTAGATGCTGCACCGCACAACGCATTCCCACCCAAAAAAACGAACAGGAGCGTAGATTCACATGCTGACCGTCGGCGACCAGCTTCCCGGCCTCACCCTTCCCGTCCAGGAGGGCGTCGACGCCCTGCCGAACGGTGAGACCATCAATCTCGCCGAGACCAACGGCAAGTGGAAGATCCTGTTCTACTGGCCCAAGGATTTCACCTTCGTCTGCCCGACCGAGATCGTCGGCTATGGCGAGCTGAAGCAGGATTTCGAGGACCGTGACGCCGTCCTGATCGGCGCCTCGACCGACACCGCCCATGTCCACTTCGCCTGGCGCAAGTCGGACGAGCGACTCGCCGCCTGCGACTTCCCGTGGATCGCCGACAACGGCAAGAAGCTGGCCGAGGCGCTCGGAATCCTGGACCCGCAGGAGCATGTCGCCTTCCGCGCCACCTTCATCGTCGATCCGGACAACGTGATCCAGCAGGTGACCGTCAACGGTCTCAACGTCGGCCGCAACCCGCAGGAGACCCTGCGCCTGCTCGACGCGCTCCAGACCGACGAGCTCTGCCCGTGCAACTGGGAGCCGGGCCAGGACGTCCTGAAGCCCGCCGCCTGACCAGTTAGGAAGTCCTGAAACCGGCTGCCGAGGGGCCTTCTCCCCCTAGTCGCCTCTCGACCCCGAACCGGGCCAGGACCTTCCGGGGGGTGCGGAGCATATGCTCCGCGCCCCCTTCTTTTTCCCGAAATTCAAGGAGCGAATCCGCCCATGTCCCTCAAGGAATTTGCCGATACCCTTCCCGATTATGCGAAGGACCTCAGGCTCAACATCTCGTCCCTGCTGAACGACCAGACTCTCGGCGACCAGCGCAAATACGGGCTCCTGCTGGCCTGCGCCCATGGCACTGGCTACCGCCCGATCGTCGCCGCCACCGAGGCCGAGGCCGAGGGTAAGCTCTCGCCCGAGGCGGCAAATGCGGCGCGTGCGGCGGCCGCGGTGATGGCGATGAACAACGTCTATTACCGCTTCGTCCACCTCGCCTCGAACCCGGAATATGGCAAGCTGCCGGCGAAGCTCAGGATGAACGTGATCGGCAATCCGGGCATCGACAAGGCGGATTTCGAGCTGTTCAGCCTCGCCGTCTCGGCGATCAACGGCTGCGGCATGTGCATCGACAGCCACGAGCGCGTGCTCCAGCAGCACGGCGTCAACAGCGAGATCGTCCAGCACGCCGCGCGCATCGCAGCCGTGGTGAACGCGGTCGCGACCGTCCACGCGACGCTCTGATCAGGTCGCCGGGCGGGGCTCGTCCTCGCCCGGCAACCTCTCGCCCCGCGCCGTCCCGATTAGGGATAGGGCGCGCGCGGCCCGTTTCGCGCCCTTCCGACTCGCCCGCGCCGGTGCCAAATGCCGGATGCGATGCGGAAATTCGGCGCCCTCCTGCTCCTGATGCTGCTCGCCTCCTGCGGCCGCCCGGTGTCGGCCCCGCAGGCCGAGCCGGCGCGCACCGTCGCCGCGGTGCCCGCGTCCGCGCATTCCGATATCGCCGCAGTCTATGCCGAGCGCGGGCAGCGCGCGCTGTGGACTACAAGC
Source organism: Pseudomonadota bacterium (assembly GCA_023390415.1). Lineage (GTDB taxonomy): Bacteria > Pseudomonadota > Alphaproteobacteria > Sphingomonadales > Sphingomonadaceae > Allosphingosinicella. The sequence continues at coordinate 5,421 of JAEWCW010000057.1, forward strand.
GCTGCCGGCGAACGGCTGCTGGCAATGTTTCGCCGCGCTTCCAGCGACGGCCTCGATCCGGCGCGCTACCGCGTCGACGAGATCGCGGCGGCGGTCCGCGCGGGCGATCCCGACGCGCTTGCCCGGGCGGACCTGCTCCTCTCCGAAGCCTTGGTCGCCTACGCGCGCGACCTCCGCGCGCCTGCGCCCGCCGTTCGGATGACCTATGCCGAGCAGGGGCTCGCCCCGGAGCCGCTCTCCGCCGCTGAGGTGCTGCGCGCGGGCGAGGGCGTGCGCAGCGTCAATCCCGTTTATGACGGCCTCCGCGACGGATTCGAAGACTATCGCCGGCGCTGGTCGCCCCTCCCGCAGATGCGGCTCGGCCCGGCGCCCGACGCTGCGACGCTTCGGCAGCGACTCGGCTTGGGTACCGGCGGCTTCGATCCGGCGCTTGCCGCAGCGGTCACCGACTTCAAGCGGGCGCACGGGCTTCCCCCCGACGCGCAGGTCGATGCGGCGACGATCGCCGCGCTGAACCGCCCGCCGGCGCATTACGAAGCCCTGATCCGGCTCAACATGGAGCGCGCGCGGGGGATTCCGGCGATCGAGGGCCGCTTCGTCCTGGTCGATTCCGCCGCGGCGCGGCTGTGGATGTTCGAGGGCGCGCGCGCGGTCGACCATATGCGGGTGATCGTCGGAAAGCCCGGCATGTCGACTCCGATGCTCGCGGCGCGGCTGCGCTACGCGGTGCTCAATCCCTATTGGAACGTGCCCGTCGATCTGGCGCGGCAGCGGGCGCGGGCGGTTCTGAGGCGCGGCACCGGCGTCCTCCGCGCCGAGCGGCTCCAGATCCTCTCGCAATTCCACGCCGAGGACCGGGTGCTGAGCCCGGCCAGCGTCAACTGGCGCGCGGTGGCGGCTGGGCGCGAGCCGCTTCGGCTGCGGCAATTGCCGGGCGGCGCCAACGTCATGGGTGCGGTCAAGTTCATGATGCCGAACGGCCTCGACATCTATCTGCACGACTTCCCGGACAAGAGCCTGTTCGCGCTAGCCGACCGGCGGATCAGCTCGGGCTGCGTCAGGCTCGAGGACGCGCCGCGGCTGGCGCGCTGGCTGTTCCGGGGCCCGGCGCCGCAGCCCGATGGCCCGCGCCCCGAGCAGCGCGTCGACCTGCCCGCGCCGGTGCCGGTCTACATCACCTATCTCACCGCGGTGCCGGACAACGGCCGGATCCACTTCCAGCGCGATCCCGACAATCGCGACGCGCCCCTGCTGGCGGCGCTGGAAAGGGAGCGCGCGAGGGGTTGAGGCGTTCGCCCGGCATGGAGGATGCCGCCTCAGCAGCACCGAAGCCGATCCCGGGTAGCGCTAAGCCGGGCGGGGAGCCCAGCTACAAGAAGCCGAAGCTTCCGCCCAAGGAGGCGATCCTGCTCTACTACACCGCGATCGCGCCGCTGCTGCTCCGGCACGCGGCCGGCCGGCCGCTCAACCTGTTCCGATGCACCGCCGGCTATTGCTTCTTCCAGCGCAACCGCAACCATCCCGCGACCCACGGCGAATTCGGGCCGCCGGTCCGCTTCGTCGCCGTGCCGCAGAAGAACGGGCGCACCGAGGATTATCTGTGGGTGGACGACGAGGCCGGCGTTGTCGCCTGCGCGGAGGCGGACGGGATCGAGTTTCACGGCTGGGGTTCGCTGGCGGACGATGTCGAGCGGCCGGACCGGATCGCCTTCGATCTCGATCCGGGCGAGGGGACAGGCTTCGCGGAGGTGCGGGAGACCGCCTTGCTGATGCGCAGCTTCCTCGCCGAGCTCGACCTCGAAAGCTTTCCACTGCTCAGCGGCGGCAAGGGCGTCCATGTCGTCGTGCCGCTCCGGCCGGAGGCGGAATGGGAGGCGGTGCGCGGCTTCGCGCGCCGGATCTGCGCGACCCTCGCCGAGGCGGATCCCGCGCGATTCACCATCGCCTTGCCCAAGGCCCAGCGGAAGGGCCGCATCTTCCTTGATTATCTGCGCAACCAGCGCACGGCGACAGCGATCCTTCCCTGGTCGCTCCGCGCTCGCGCCGGCGCCCCGGTAGCCGCGCCGGTCAGCTGGGACGAGCTGGAGCGGATCGAGCGCGCATCCCAGTTTGCGATTGCCGATCTTGGCGAGCTTCTGCGGCGCGGCAAGTCGCGCTCGCTCAAGCATTGGGGTGTCGCCGATCAAGGACTTCCGCGGCTGGCCTGAGGATTTGGAGAAAGCGAGGCGCTGTTATATCCTTCCGGCGAGGAGGGCCCTTCCGATGCCGACGACTCGCGCTTTGCTTCGCAGCTTCTTCGCCTCCGCCTTGCTCTCCACCGCAGCCGGGACCGTCCTGGCCCAGCCGAGGTCGGAGCCCGCGCCGCCGCCGATCAGCAGGTTCACGAGCGAAACGCTGGCGCGCTTCGCGAGCGAGGCCGAGTTCCAATCCTACGTCGCGGCGGTGATGGCGGCGCAGGAGCGGCGCGAGGATCGTTATGGCAGCCGTCGGAACGCCATCCAGTTCGCCCAGGCCCAGGCGCCCGCCGAGGTGCAGAGCGATACGCCCGAGGAGCCGGTCTGCACCGATCCCGAGCTCTGCCCGGCCGAGAGCCAAATGGACAGCGCCTCCGCCATGGTCACGGTCACCGGCTCGCGCATCTCAACCCCGACCAATCCGGCCAATCCCGCGATCACCAACAATCAGATGTTCGGAGTCGACGAAGGCGACATCGTCAAGCAGATCGGCCAGTATCTGATCGTCCTCCAGGATGGCCGGCTGTTCGTGATCGACACCCGGCCGGCGGACGGCGCCGGCCTCGCGCTCGTCGACCGCGCCGACGTCTATCGCAGCCCGCGCGAATATGCCTGGTATGACGAGATGCTTGTCCAGGGCGACCGCATCGTCGTCACCGCTTATTCCTATCGGGAGGGCGCGTCCGAGGTTTCGGTGTTCCGGCTCGGCGAGGGCGGACGGGTGAGCCGGGAAGGCGTGTTCCTGATCAGCTCGAACGATTATTACAGCGCCACCAATTATGCGACGCGGCTCGTCGGCGACAGCCTGGTCGTCTACACGCCCTTCGCGATCGACTCCAATGGCGGCTTCGACGGCGGGGGCTTCAACTGGCCGACGGTCCGGCGATGGCTCCCCGAGGGCGAGCGCCGGGAGGCGGTGGCGGAGGGCGCGCGGCTGTTCGACGCGCCCCGCGTCCATCGACCGGTGCGCGATACCCTCTATCCGGAGATCCACACCATCTCCGTCTGCCCGCTCGGCCCGGTGGGTGCGGGCCGCGACCTTTCCTGCCGGACGACGGCCTTCGTCGGGCCGGAGAATGGCCAGCTCTACGTGACAAACGACCACGCCTATCTCTGGACGACGCCGGGGTGGAGCGAGCTCCGCATCCGTGGCCGCCTGCAGCGCTGCAGCGCCGACGAGGAGAGCAATATCGCCGCGACGGCGCCCGCGACGGTCTTCCGCGTCGCGATCGCCGACGGCGGCCTCGAAGTGGCCGGCGGCCGGGGGGTGCCGATCGACCAATATTCGTTCCAGGCGAACGAGTCCCGCCTCTACGGCCTGCTCCGCCACAATCCGGTCCGCTGTCGATCTGACAGCGACGAGCCGCGGCTGGCCTTCATGACGATGCCGCTCGACCGGTTCGGAAGCCGCGTCCGGGACCTGGCCAACGATGCCTATGTCGAGATGCCTGCAACCCGCACCGCGGCGATCGCCAACCGCTTCACCGACACGCACCTGGTCTATGGCAGCCTCACCGGCGACCGCTGGGATCCGCGCTACGATGAAGATGCGCGCTTCGAGCGGCCACCGGCATTCGCCGTCCCCGTCTCCACCCCGCGCTCGGTCCGCCAGGTGGACGTGCCCCACAGCGTGCTCCGTGCCGAGCGTGCGGGCGACGACATCGTCCTCACCGGCTATCGCGACGGCACCGGCCTCAGGGTCAGCCTGGTCGATCTCGATCGGCGGCCGAGGGTGGCGTCGACCGCGCATCTTCCCAAGCGCTACGAGAGCGAAGGCCGAAGCCACGCCTTCAACAGCCTGATGGAGAGCGACGGCAGCGGGATCATGGGGCTTCCGACCGTCTATTACGACAACAACCGGCCGGTCTGGCGGAGCGAGGCGTCGGATCTCTCCTATTTCTCCGCGGACGTGCGCGGTCGCCTGACCCCGATCGGTGAGCTCAGCGGCGAGAATGTCGCGCGCGATCCGAATTATCGCTGCGAGGTCTCCTGCATCGATTGGTACGGCAATTCGCGCCCGATCTTCACCGACGGCAGGGTCTTCGCCCTCTCCGGGACCGAACTGGTCGAGGGCCGGGTCGCCAACGGCCGCATTGAGGAAATCCGCCGGCTCGACATGACCCGGCCGCCGTCACGGCGGGGAGCGCCGCTGACGGCGCCGTAACGGGATCGCAAGGCCTCTCTGGCAATCGTCGCGGAAATGCCTATTTTCCGGGAGCGAGCGGAGTGATCCCATGTTCTCAGGCCTTGTCGCCTACCTCGATTCCATCAAGGCCCGCGATCCCGCCCCGCGCTCCCGCTGGGAGATCTTGCTCTATCCGGGCGTGTGGGCGCTGGGGCTGCACCGGGCCGCGCACTGGCTGTTCAAGGGCGAGCTCTATTTCCTCGCGCGGCTGGTCAACCACATCGCGCGCCTGTTCACGGCAATCGACATCCACCCCGGCGCAGTGATCGGCGAGCGCTTCTTCATCGATCACGGCTTCGTGGTGATCGGCGAGACCGCGGTGATCGGCGACGATGTGACCATCTACCAGATGGTGACATTGGGCGGGACCAACCCGACCAACGGCCTCGCCGGCAAGCGCCACCCGACGATCGGGGACGGCGTCATCATCGGATCGGGCGCTCAGGTGCTCGGCCCGATCGCGGTCGGCCCGCGTGCCCGGATCGGCGCCAATGCGGTGGTGACCAAGGACGTGCCCGAGGGCGCGACGATGACCGGCATCCCCGCCAAGCCGACGCTGGTCGGCGCCGAGCAATATGCGATGGGCTTCATGCCCTATGGGACGCCCTGCACCGAGCGCTTCGACCCCGAGACCCAGAAGCTCGAGATCCTCCAGTGCGAGCTCGAGCAGATGAAGAAGCGGCTGGCCAAATTGCTGGAGGAGCGAGACAGCGCGGTAGCCGAGGCCGCCAAGACGGAGGAGCGCGGGCGCGCCTGATGGGCATCGTCCTCCCTTTTCCGGAACCGACATCGCCGGCCGCCCAGGTCGGTTTCGATCGGTTGGAGCTCAACCGCATCGTCGATCTCTACGGCCGGATGGTCGCTGCCGGCCTGTGGAAGGATTATGCCATCGAGTTCGGCGCGGCCCACGCCGCTTTCTGGTGCTTCCGCCGCACCGCCGAGAATCCGGAATATAAGATCGAGAAGCGCCCCTCGCTCCGCAATCGCCAGGGCATGTGGGCCCTGATCGGCGAGAACGGCCAGGTGCTCCGTCGCGGCCAGGAGCTCGGCCCGGTGCTCGCCCCGATCGAGCGCCGCCTCCTGAAGATCGTCGGCGAGGCCTGACCAAAAGAAAAGCCCTCCCCGGCGCGGGCCGGGGAGGGCAGGTTTCGGCTTTGGACCGGTCAGGCGGGGAGGGCGACGCCTTCCGTCCGGCGATCGACCACCGGTAGCTTCGCCTGGAGGCCCGGCGGCAGCGGACGGACCACCGCCCGCCGAGCATTGTGCCAGAAGGCCGAGAGCAGAAGCAGCGCCGAGCCGATGATGAGCGCAGTCAGCGCCACGTTGAGCTCGACCACCCCATAGGTCTCGAACAGGCTGTTCAGCGCATAGAGGACGTAGGCCAGCGCCGAGACCAGCATCGCGCGGCGATCGATCGCCAGCGCCACCAGGCCGAGCCCGACATAGAGCAGGATCACCGCGATCCCGTCGAGCGTCGTGGCGCTGCCCTCGGTCAGCCCGAGCAGCGAGAAGACCGGGTGGACGATCAAAGGCGCCGACAGCAGGTGAAGCCAGAAGGCGACGTCCGAGCGCCGAGTCTCGCGCCGCGGATCGGACGAGTCCCACCACATGGCGAACAGGAAGACGCCGATGCCCAGGACGAGGGCGGAGCCTTCGAGGATCGCCTGGATCTGCTGGGCCTGGGCTTCGCTCATGTCGCGCCCGTCGCCGATCAGGCTCGCTGCGATCAGGCCGAGGACCACGGCGACCGTCGCTGCTGCGCCGGCCGCGACGGTGATCGGCACGCGGAACCGCCGCCAGTGCAGCCAGGCGGCAAGCGCGCCCATCGCCGCGCCGGCCGAAAGCAGGCTCGTGAAGGCGGCGCCATTGTCGTCGAACGGCTCAGTCCCGACGATTCCGACGGTTCCGAACACGGTGGTCGCGGCGACTCCGGCGACGAAGGCGAGAAGCAGGATGATGCTGGGAAGCGCCATGCGGCGCTTGCGCGTAAAGAATTCGGCCAATCCCCAGGCGGTCGCGGCGACGAACAGGCCCATGAAGGGCGAGGGGCCGTCGCCTTCGATGTTGGGCGGCACATAATAGCCGATCCAACCCACCGCGAGCAGCAGGATCGCCGCGGCGATGCCGACGAAGATGTCGTTGAATCCGGTCAGCAGCCGGAAGTGCTCCTCGTCGACCGCCGGGGTCGCCCGGCTGCCGTCGACGAAGCTGCGAAGCGACGCCGCCGCCTCGGGGCTCAACGCCCCCGCGGCAACCGCAGCCTCCAGATCGCTGTCTGTGTACATGAGGTTCCTCCCAATAGCGGGAGCGGTTTACCACAGGTGTTTTAGCGTGGCAATACAGTGATGCGGATGCTCAGCCGCCCTGCAGCGTCTTGAGGATCTGCATCGCCTGCTCGGCGCCCGATTGGGGGACGATCTCCAGCGTGCGATCTGTGATATGCTCCCATTGTTCCGCGACACTCTCCGGCGTGCACGCATCCCCGGTCAGGGCCACGCCCGGCGTGAGGGTGACGTAGGCGGCCTGGAAGACTCCGCCGCCGGCGCCAACGATCGCGCCGGTGGGCGCGTCGTCGGAGACCAGGAAGAGTGCGGCCGGGGCGACTGTCTCGGGCTTGAAATGGGCGAGCAGCTCGGGCGGGAAGATGTCCTCGGTCATCCGGGTCGCCGCCGTCGGGGCGATGGTGTTGACGCGGACGCCATGTTTCGCGCCCTCGAGGCTCAGGGTCTTGGCGAGGCCGAGCAGGCCGAGCTTGGCCGCGCCGTAATTAGATTGGCCGAAATTGCCGTAGAGGCCGGTCGAGGAGGCGGTCATCAGGATGCGGCCGTAATTCTGGGCGCGCATCGTCTCCCAAACGGCTTTGGTGCAGATGGCAGAGCCGATGAGGTGGACGTCCACGACGGCGCGGAAATCGGCCATGTCCATCTTCGCGAAGGTCTTGTCGCGCAGGATTCCGGCATTGTTGATCAGGATGTCGACCCGGCCCCAGGAGTCGAGCGCGCGCCCGACCATCGCCTGGACGGCCGCCTCGTCGGTGACGCTGGCGCCGTCGGCGATCGCAGTGCCGCCAGCGGCCTCGATCTCGTCGACCACCGCCTGGGCGGCATCGGAGCTGCCCGAGCCGTCGCGGGCGCCGCCGAGATCGTTGACGACGACCTTCGCGCCGCGGCGCGCAAGCTCGAGCGCATAAGCGCGGCCCAGGCCGCCGCCCGCCCCGGTGACGATCGCCACCCGGCCTTGGAAATCAATGGTCAAGACGCCCCTCCGCTCACTGGCATTCCTGTGGCGGGATGCCAGCGGCGGACGGGCTTGTAAACGTCAGCGCCGGACGCCGCGCTCGTATGTCTGGACGCAGCGGTCGGTGACCGTGCGCGAGCAGGGCGGAAGGTCGGTCGCGCTGCCCATCGAGGGGGCAGGCTGGCTTGCCGGGGCAGTCGGTGCGCCGCTGCCATAGGGGACGTTCCAGCCGGCGGGCGCGACCGCGGGCGCCGAGACGACGGGGATTCCGCGGGCGTCGCGCTCGGGCGCGCTGTTGCTCGGGGCGACCGTGCTGGTCTGGGCGTAGGCGGTGCCGGCGAGCGTCAGGACTGCAGCGGCGAACGGAAGGGCTTTCATGCCGATCTCCTCATGATGGTTGGGATCATCGGCGTAACAAACGACGCGGGTCGTCACTTTTCTCCCTCGAAGCGTGCCAGCCCGGGACGGCGCGGCGCCCCGCCTCGCGGCTCCCGGGCTTTACGCTTATGTAAGGCGGAACGTGTATCGGCGGGACGATGAGCGAAGACAGGAGCATCCCTGAGCAAGGCGACCCGGGAGGCCCGGCCAAGCCGAGCCGCCGCGCGGTGCTCGCTTTGGGCGCTGCCGCGGCCTCGACCGTGATCACCATTCGGCCCGCGCTCGCCCAGACTGCGGGCTCGGTGCTGAACTGCCAGATTCCGGTCCCCGAGCCGCGCCAGGGAGGCAGCTACATCGCCGCCGACGGCAGCCTCGTCGCCCCCGGCACGCCCGGTGCCTTCGCGCCGCCGGGCCGTCCACTGACCGGCGAGGAGGCGAAGTTGCTGCTGCGCGGGGGGATGCCGCCGGCCGGGATCGACAGCCAGTCCGCTCAAGCCTACGCCAATTACATCCGGCGTCTGCAAGCGGGCATGAGCGGCTTCACCTGCTACGCCTCGCTGCAGATGCCGCGCTGAGCGCGCGGCCGTGTCCGGCCCTTTCTACGCGACCGACGCCGCCGAGGCGCTGAGGATCGTCGAGCTGGACGGGCTGGTCGCAATCTTTCACGCGCCGTCGGGCACCACCCACATCCTCGCCCCGCCGGCGCCGCAGATCCTCGCCGCGCTCCAGGCCGGCGCTGCGCCTCCCGAAGAGATATTCGAGCGCATCGCCGCCGATTACGAAATCGGGGACGGCGATCTCGGCGCGATCGCCGCGCGGCTCGCCGAGCTCGAAGCGGCCGGACTGGTCTACCGGCAATGAGGAATGCGCTCACAGTGGCGATCGGGCCGGTCTCGTTCCGGCTCGGGTCGGCCTGGAAGGCGCCGCTCGACGCGCTCGCCGGCCTCTATGCCGGCTATCCCGAGCCCGACGAAGTGTGCGACTTCACGGTGCGGCTGGAGCCGGAGAAGCCCTGGCGGCGCTGGATCCGGCCGTCCGTCGCTATTTCCGGCGATTACACCTTGCCGGACGCAGCCCCGCTCTCGCTCGCCCACGGGCTGCTCGCCGCCGAGATGGGCATGAACCTGCAGATGGCGCTCGGCCAGAAGCGCTTCCTCCTGCTCCACGCGGCGAGCGTCGAGAAGGACGGCAAGGCGCTGATCCTGACCGGCGAGAGCGGCGCGGGCAAATCGACCCTCGCCGCCTTGCTCGGCGAGCGCGGCTGGCGGCTGATGGGCGACGAATTCGCCCTGGTCGACCTGGAGAGCGGCGCGCTCCACCCGTTCCCGCGCGCGATCAGCCTCAAGAACGGCGCGATTCCTGTGATCGAGAAGGAGGCTGGCGCAGAGCGAATGGGGCCGGTGCTGGAGGGCACGCCTAAAGGTACGATCCGCCATCTGAAGCCCCGCGCTGACGCGATCGCCCGGATGCGCGAGCCGGCGGCTCCGGCGCTGATCCTGTTCCCGCGCTTCGGCAGCGAGCGTGCCCTCCGCTCGGTCGGTCAGGCCGAGTGCTTCATGCGCCTGACCCAGGCCTCGACCAATTATGTCGCGCTTGGCGACCGCGGCTTCGCGGCTTTGTCCGGTCTGGTCTCGGCCGTACCTGCGGTCGCGATCGACTATCCGGACACCGACACGGCGATCGACCTTGTCGGCCAGCTTTGGGAGGCGCTGCCATGAGCCCCGCGCGGCACCTCGTCGCCCTCCTCGCAAATCCCGCCCGCGCGGCCGAGGTCGCAGATTGGCCTGAACTGCTCACCGCGGCGCGCGCGGAATCGCTGCTCGGAAGCCTGGCGTGCCGGCTCGAAGGCGAAGCCGTGCCGGCCAAGGTCGAACAGATATTGGACGAGGCGCGGCGCGACAGCCGGCAGGCGCGAACCCAGGCGGTGTGGGAGGCGGAGATGGCGCGGCGCGCGCTGGCGCCGACCGGCGCGCCCGTGATCCTGCTGAAGGGCACCGCCTTCGCCGTCGCCGGCCTCGCAGCCGCCGAGGGGCGGTCGATCGGCGATCTCGACATCCTCGTTCCCCACGACCGGCTCGACGAGGTCCAGCAGGCGCTTCTCGCGGCCGGCTGGGAGTGGGTGAAGGACAGCGATTACGACGATCTCTATTATCGGCGCTGGATGCACGAGCTTCCGCCGCTGATCCACAAGACGCGCGACCGGATGATCGACGTCCATCACACGATCCTGCCGCTCACCGCGCGGCCGACGCCCAATGCGGATGCGCTGATCGGCGCTGCGATGCCCCTCGAAAACGGGCTCTACACGCTTTCGCACGAGGACATGATCGTCCACGCCGCCGCGCATCTGCTCGCCGACGGCGATCTGGCCGGCGGCCTGCGCAACCTCTGGGACATCGATCGGCTGCTCCGCCAGTTCGCCGCTGCCGACGAGCGCTTCTGGGCCCGGCTCGGCGAGCGCGCCAGGCTCCACCAGCTTGGCCCGGCAGTCGCACGCGCCCTGCGCCTCGCGCGGCGCCTCTACGGGACGCCGGTCGATCCCGGGCTCGCTGGTGCGTGGCGCCCCTCAGATCGCCTGTTCGAGCGCCGGCTGCTCGCCCGCAACGGCTGGGGCCAGCCGACCCGCAAGGCGCTGCGCCTCGCTTTCTACGTCCGTTCGCACTGGTTGCGCATGCCGCCTCTGCTCCTCGCCCGCCATCTCTGGACCAAGGCGACCGGCTGAGCCCTATTCGGCGGCGATCGCCTCGAGCGTGTCGCCGAGCGCCCGGTCGGCGAGCGCGCCGGCGACCGCCGCAATCAGCCGCGAGGCGCGGTCGAAGCCGCGGCCGGGCTCGCGCAAGCGGATATCGAGATAGTCCGAGCGGTCGATCTCGATCTGGAGCGCATGGATTCCCTCGGCGGGGGCGCCGTGGCGGGCGACCACGTAACCGCCGGCATAGGGGCTGTTGCAGGCCCAGCTATAACCCATGGCGTCTGCCGCGCCGATTGCGGAATCGAGCAATGCAGGGGCGATCGAGGTGCCGTGACGATCGCCGAAGACGATCGCCGGCGGCGGGCCGGCGCGGTCGGCGGTGGCCGCCGCGCGCGGGGGCATCGAATGGCAATCGAGGAGGACGGCGACGCCGAACCGCGCGCGCGCCGCATCGAGCGCTTCCGCAACCGCGGCGTGGAAGGGCCGGTGGATGGTCTCGATCCTCCGTCGCAGCTCCTCGCGGCTGAGTCGCCGGAGCCAGATCGCGCCGCTTCCGGCGATTCGCGCCGGAATCAGGCCGAGCCCGCCCCGAGTCCGCGCCGATTGGAGCACCTCGTGCGCCTCCGGCGGCGGCGCGATCAGCGCCGGATCCACCTCGCGCTCGTCGCGATTGAGGTCGATCTCGGCGCGCGGCGCCTGGGCGACGATTGCCGTCGCTCCGTCCTGCACTGCGCGCCAGATCAGGCGATCGACCAGCCGATCCTCGAGCCCCTCGAGCAGGCTCCTCGGCAGGCGCACCGCCTTGAGCAGGCTTGCGCTATAGGCGCGGCCGGCATGCGGCACGGAGAGAACGACCGGGGAGGCCGGCTGTTCGGGCCCTGTCCTGAAGAAGGGGGCGTCCTGGAGATGCTCGGCCATGTGACTGGCCCTAAACTAACGGCGTCCCGAATGGGTGCAATCCCGCTCGGACCACCGCGAAAAGCGGCCCGGCGGCTGGAAAATGTTAAAAGGTGCGCGCATAGGGGAGGGAAGGGCCGCAGCGGCGCGGCATCTGGACGACACGCTTTTATGATCAGGATCCTCCTCGCCGAAGACGACGATTCGATGCGCCTCTATCTTGCGCGGGCGCTGGAGCGGGTCGGCTATGCGGTGACTTCAGTCGATCGCGGCACCGCGGCCGTGCCGCTGATCGAGAGCGAGCGCTTCGATCTTCTGCTCACCGACATCGTCATGCCCGAGATGGACGGGATCGAGCTCGCCCAGAAGGCGGCCGAGGTCGCGCCCGATATGCGGGTCATGTTCATCACCGGGTTTGCCGCGGTGGCGCTCAAGGCCGGCCGCAAGGCGCCGGACGCCAAGGTGCTTTCCAAGCCCTTCCACCTGCGCGACCTCGTCGCCGAGGTCGATCGCATGTTCCAGACCGAGGACCAGCACGGGCGCCTCTGATCCCGCCGATCCCCAGGCGGGAGATGCGGTCGCCTTCACCGCCCCGCTCAGCGTCTGGCGGACCGAAGGCTATGGCGACATCTTCTACATCCGGATTTCAGGCGCCGCCGGAGAGGCGATCAGCGGCTATGAGCTGATGCGGCGCCTCGAGCTCGGCAAAAGGCGCGGCTTCGGCTCGGTCCGGGTCGAGGCGCGGATCGGCGGCAGCGTCTGGCGCACCTCGGTCTTCCCGCCCAAGGACGGCGGCTGGTTCCTTCCGGTCAAGAAGGTCATCGCCCGCACCGAGCATCTCTCGGAGAATGACGCCGTCCAGGTGTCGCTGCAGCTTCTTTAGGTCGCCTGCTCGGGCGGGGTTGCGCGGGCCTCGGCCGCTCGCTAGAGAACCGCCACCAACCCCCGCCGGGACCCGGGCGGGCGGCATGTGTGGGCGTGTAGCTCAGTGGTAGAGCACTGTGTTGACATCGCAGGGGTCGCAAGTTCAATCCTTGCCACGCCCACCATTTTTCCTTTGTCTCATAGCGAGTTGAGCCGCGCGCGCGGCGCCGGCGGACATTCCGGCGCGGTCGCGGGTTGAGGGCCTGAGAGGAGTCCTCGGATGGCCAGCCAGCCCGAAATCGCACCGCCCGACACCGACCAGCCGCAGTCGCCGCCCGAGATGCCGCCGCCCGAGGCGCCGTCGGAGGCGCCGTCCTTCGAGCCGCCCGAGATCGTCCCCGACGGGCCGGACCGCGACGTGCCCGAGCCGGGGCTGCCGGAAACGCCGCCGCCGCCTGATTGAGCGACCGGCTATCAGCCGTTCAGGCGCTCCGCGTGCCAGCGCAAATGATCCGCCATGAAGGTCGAGATGAAATAATAGCTGTGGTCGTAGCCTGGCTGCATCCGCAGGGTGAGGTCGATCCCGCCGCGGGCGCAGGCGGCGGCGAGGAGTTCGGGCCGGAGCTGCTCGTCCAGGAAGCTGTCGGTATCGCCCTGATCGACGAGCAGGGCGTCGATTCGGGCGCCGTCCTCGATCAAGGCGACGGCGTCGTGCTGGCGCCACAGCTCGCGGCGGTCGCCGAGATAGCGGGAGAAGGCCTTCTCGCCCCACGGCACCCGGCTCGGCGCGACGATCGGCGCGAAGGCGGAGACGCTGCGGTAGCGGCCGGGGTGGCGGAGAGCGAGGGTGAAGGCGCCGTGGCCGCCCATCGAATGGCCGGTGATCGCTTGCCTCTCCATGTCGGCGGGGAAGTGCGCGGCGACCAGCTCGGGGAGCTCGGCGGCGACATAGCTCTCCATCCGGTAGTTTTCGTCGAAGGGCGGCTGGAGCGCGTCGAGGTAGAAGCCGGCGCCCTGACCGAAATCGTAGCTGTCTTCGTCGGGGACGCCGAGGCCGCGCGGGCTCGTGTCTGGCGCGACCAGGATCAGGCCGAGCTCGGCGCAGGCGCGGCGATATTCGCCTTTCTCCATGACGTTGGCGTGGGTGCAGGTGAGGCCCGAGAGGAACCAGACGACGGGCAGCGTCTCGCCCTCCGCCAGCGCCTCGGCCTGGGGCGGGAGATAGACGGCGAAGGTCATCGGCGTCTTGGTCTCGCGGCTGTCGTGCCGGTAGACGCCCTGGACGCCGCCATGGCTCTTCCAGGTGGAGATGGTTTCGAGGGTCATGTCCACTTGCCTCAGTAGACCACCACGCTCCGGATGCTTTCCCCCGCGTGCATCAGGTCGAAGGCTGTGTTGATCTCGTCCAGCTTCATCACGTGCGTGATGAGCGGGTCGATCTCGATCTTGCCGTCCATGTACCAGTCGACGATGCGCGGAACGTCGGTGCGGCCGCGGGCGCCGCCGAAGGCCGAGCCCTTCCAGACCCGGCCGGTGACGAGCTGGAAGGGGCGGGTGGCGATCTCGCGGCCGCTCTCGGCGACTCCGATGATCGTCGAGACTCCCCAGCCGCGGTGGCAGCATTCGAGCGCGGTGCGCATCACGTCGGTGTTGCCGGTGCAATCGAAGCTGTAGTCGGCGCCGCCGTCGGTGACGTCGAGGATCGCCTGGAGCAATTTGTCCTGGCCGATCTCGTTGGGATTGAGGAAGTGGGTCATGCCGAAGGCTTCGGCCATGGCGCGCTTGGCGGGATTGATGTCGATTCCGACGATCTTGTCGGCGCCGACCAGCTTGGCGCCCTGGATGACGTTGAGGCCGATCCCGCCGAGGCCGAAGACGACGACGTTGGAGCCGGGCTCGACTCCCGCGGTCCAGATCACCGCGCCGACGCCGGTGGTGACCCCGCAGCCGATGTAGCAGATCTTGTCGAACGGCGCGTCCTCGCGGACCTTTGCGACGGCGATCTCGGGCATCACCGTGAAGTTCGAGAAGGTCGAGCAGCCCATATAATGATAGATGGTCTCGCCGCCGAGTTTGAAGCGGCTGGTGCCGTCCGGCATCACGCCCTTGCCCTGGGTGCCGCGGATCGCGGTGCAGAGGTTGGTCTTGCGGCTGAGGCAGGACTTACACTGGCGGCATTCGGGCGTGTAGAGCGGAATGACGTGATCGCCGACCTTCACCGAGGTCACGCCCGGCCCGATTTCGCGGACGATCCCGGCGCCCTCATGGCCGAGGATCGAGGGGAAGATACCCTCCGAATCCTTCCCTTCCAGCGTGTAGGCGTCGGTGTGGCAGACGCCCGTCGCCATGATCTCGACCAGAACCTCGCCGGCCTTCGGGCCCTCCAGATCGACCTCGTGGATCTCCAGCGGCCGGTTGGGACCGACCGCGATCGCGGCTCTCGTCTTCATCACTTCATCCTTGCCTGGGCGTGCCCTGCTTGAGCGCGAAGCGCTGTAGCTTGCCGGTGGCGGTCTTGGGTAGCGATTCGACGAACTCGACGTCGCGCGGGTATTTATACGGGGCGATCACCGCCTTCACATGGCTTTGGAGGTCGGCGGCGACGCCGGCATCGGGGAAGTAGCCGGGCGCGAGCACGACGAAGGCCTTCACCCTCTGCCCGCGCTCCTCGCAGGGCGCGCCGACCACCGCGCATTCCTGCACCGCCGGGTGGGCGTAGAGGGCATTTTCCACCTCCGGCGCGGCGATATTGTAGCCGGCGGAGATGATCATGTCGTCGGAGCGGGCGAGGTACCAGAAATAGCCCTCTTCGTCCTTGCGGTAGGTGTCGCCGGTGACGTTCCAGCCGTTGTGGACGTAGGCGGTCTGGCGCTCGTCGTCGAAATAGCGGCAGCCGGTGGGGCCTTTGACGGCGAGGCGGCCGGTCCCGGTCTCCATCGGCCGGCCATCATCGTCCAGAACGGTCGCAACATAGCCAGGCACCGCCTTGCCGGTCGCGCCGGGGCGGATGTCTTCGCCCGAGGCGGAGATGAAGATGTGCATCATCTCGGTCGCGCCGATGCCGTCGACGATGCGGAGGCCGGTCGCCTCGTGCCAGGCGTGCCAGGTCGGGGCGGGGAGATGCTCGCCGGCCGAGACGCAAGTCTTCAGCGTGGAGATGTCGTGGTCGGCGAGCAGTCCCAGCATCGCCTTGTAGGCGGTGGGGGCGGTGGCGAGGTTGGTGACTCCGAACTTCTGCACGGCCTCCAGCAAAGGCTTCGGCCCGGGCTGCTCGATCGTCACCGCGGCACCGCCGAAGCGCCAGGGGAAGATGAGGAGCATGCCGAGCCCGAAGGTGAAGGCCACTGGCGCCGAGCAGGCCCAGCGCGTGCCGGCCTCCGGCTTCAGCACGTGGCGCGCGAAGCTGTCGGCCGGGGCGAGCACGTCGCGGTGGAAGTGGACGCAGCCCTTGGGCTTGCCGGTCGTGCCGGAGGTGAAGGCGATCAGGGCGACGTCGTCGCGGTGGGTCTCCACGGCCGCGAAGCCTGGCGCGGCGGCGCGGGCGCGGGTCTCGAGCGCGCCCTGGCCGTAATCGCCGTCATAGGTGAGCGTCGAGCGGACCGTTCCGGCCTGTACGGCGCCCTGGCGGAAATCGCCGATGAAGCGGCTGTCGACGATGGCGTGGCTGACCTCAGCCCGCTCGAGGATGGTCGCGATCTCGCCGGGCCGAAGCACCGGCATGGTCGCGACGACGATCCCGCCGGCCTTGAGGATCCCGAGCCAGGCGGCGAACATGGTCGCCGAGTTCGGCCCGCGCAGGAACACGCGGTTGCCTGGGACGAGGCCTTCCTCCTCGACGAGGATGCGCGCGATCCTGTCGGAGAGGTCCGCCATCTCGCCATAGGTCCAGCGCCCGTGATCGTTGATCACGGCGAGCGTATCGGGATCGCCCTTGTCGATCAGCTCGACCGCGGCGTTGAGCCGCTCGGGATATTGAAGCTCTGGCAGGTCGAACAGGAATTCGGGCTGAAGCTCGGGCGACGGCAGTCGGTCGCGGACGAAGCCGTCGAGATGAGCGCTCGTCATTCGGGCACCATCGCGATCGTCTCGATCTCGATCTTGGAGTCGGGCTCGACCAGGCCGGTCACGCCGACCACCGCCATGGCTGGGAAATTGCGGCCCATCGTCTCACGCCAGACCGCGCCGATCTCGGCCAGCGACGCGCGATATTCGTCGAGATCGGTAACATAGCACGTCATCCGCACGACATGCTCGGGACCGGCGCCGTCCTCGGCGAGGATGGCGAGCGTGTTGGCGAGCACCTGGCGGAGCTGGCCGGCGAGATCGGGCGCGACGATCCGCTCCTCCGCGTCCCAGCCGATCACGCCGGCGGTGTGGATGGTCCGGCCGGACGTCGAAATCCCGTTCGAATAGCCCTTGGGCCGCGGCCAGCCCGGGGGAAGCAGCGCCCTCATCCGCGATAGTCCGCGAGATGGTGGCGGGCGATGACGACCTTCTGCACTTCGGACGCTCCCTCATAGATCCTGAGCGCGCGGATCTCGCGGTAAAGCCGCTCGACCGCGACGCCGCGCGTGACCCCGAGGCCGCCGAACAGCTGCACCGCCTTGTCGATGACGCTCTGCGCGCTGTCGGTGGCGTGGAGCTTGGCGAGCGCCGCCTCGCGGCTGTTGCGCTGGCCCTTCACGTCGCGGAGCCAGGCGGCGCGGTAGATCAGAAGCGCTGAAGTATCGACGTCGAGCACCATCTCTGCGAGCTTGGACTGGGTGATCGCATTGTCGGCGAGCGTGCCGTCGCCGAGCTTGCGCTCCAGCGCGCGCTTCGTGGCCTCGTCCAGCGCGCGGCGGGCGAAGCCGAGCGCGGCCGCGCCGACCGTGGTCCGGAACACGTCGAGGGTCGCCATCGCCTGCGCGAAGCCGCGGCCGCGCTCGCCGAGCAGGGCATCGGCGGGCAGGCGCATGTCGGTGAAGCGCAGGGTCGCCAGCGGGTGCGGGGCAATCACCTCGATCCGCTCGCTGTCGTCGAGCCCCGGCGTGCCGCGGTCGACGATGAAAGCCGAGATGCCCTTCGATCCAGGCCCCTCGCCGGTGCGGGCGAACAGCACGTAGAAATCGGCGATGCCGCCATTGGAAATATAGGTCTTGGCCCCGTTGATGACGAAACCGCCGTCACGCTCCTCGGCGACCGTCTCGATCGAGGCGACGTCGGAGCCCGAACCCGGCTCGGTGAGCGCAAAGGCCGCGATCTTCTCGCCCCGCGCGACGGCCGGCAGATAGGCCGCCTTCTGCGCCTCGCTCCCGAACAACGAGATCGCGCCCGATCCGAGCCCCTGCATCGCAAATGCAAAGTCGGCGAGGCCGCTGTGTCGCGCGAGGGTCTCGCGGATCAGGGCGAGGGTGCGGACGTCGATCTCCGGTACGCAATGGTGCAGCCAGCCGCCGCCGCCGAGCTTGCGGACGAGGGCGCGGCAGGCCGCATTGACGTTCGTCGGCTCCTCGTCGGCCAGTTCCCGCTCTGACCAGCGTTCGAGCTCATCGGCAAGCGCGCGATGCCGGTCCTCGAAAAACGGCCATTCAAGAAACGCGCGATCCGCCATCAGTCACCCTTGAACTCCGGGGCCTTCTTGCCGGCGGCGAAGGCTTCGAAGGCGCGTTTGAAGTCGTTGGTGGCCATGCAGATCGCCTGGGCCTGGGCCTCCATCTCGATGGCGGTCTCCAGGCTGACATTCCATTCTTGATTGAGCTGGGTCTTGGTGATTCCGTGGGCAAAGGTCGGGCCCTGTGCGAGGCTCTGCGCCAGCGCCTGGGCTTCGGCGAGGAGGTCGTCGCGGGGGACGAGGCGGTTGTGGAAGCCCCAGCTTTCGCCTTCCTCCGCGGTCATCATCCGGCCGGTGAACAGAAGCTCCGCCGCCCGGCCCTGGCCGATGATGCGGGGGAGGATCGCGCAGGCGCCCATGTCGCAGCCGGCGAGGCCGACGCGGGTGAAGAGGAAGGCGGTCTTGGCCTCCGGGGTGGCGAGGCGGAGGTCCGAGGCCATCGCGACGATCGCGCCGGCGCCGACGCAGATGCCGTCAATCGCGGCGATAATAGGCTGCGGGCAGGCGCGCATAGCCTTGACCAGATCGCCGGTCATCCGGGTGAAATCGAGCAAAGCGGGCATGCCCATCTTCGTGAGCGGGCCGATGATCTCGTGGACGTCGCCGCCGGACGAGAAATTGCCGCCCGCTCCGGCGATCGCGACGCCCTTTACGTCGCGGGCGTAGACCAGCGCGCGGAAGGTGTCGCGGAGCTCAGCATAGGATTCGAAGGTGAGGGGATTCTTGCGCTCCGGCCGGTTCAGGGTGACGGTCGCGACTCCGTCCTCGAAGGCCCAGCGGAAATGGTCGGGAGTGAAAGTCTCGGGGTTCATGCGATCTCCAGGGCCTCACCGTTCCTCTCCGAGCGGACGAGGTCAAGCACCGCGGCGGCGACCTCCTCCGGCGCGATCAGCCGGCCGGAGGGATTGAGCCGGGCGAGCTCGGCGCGCGCTTCGGCCTCGCTCCGGCCGGTCTTGGCCGTGATATTGGCCACGGACTGGACCGTCATGTCGCTGTCGACGAAGCCCGGGCAGACCGCGTTCACGCGCAGCTTGGTCGCGGCATATTCGGCGGCGAGGGCGCGGGTGAGGCCGATCGCGCCGTGCTTGGCGGCGATATAGGGCGAGGCGTAAGCGAAGCCGTGGAGCCCGGCCATCGACGCGACGGTGACGATCCGTCCCGCATCGGCGGCGAGCAGGTCCGGGAGCGCGGCCTGGCAGCAATGGAACATGCCGTCGAGATTGACCGCGAGCATGTCGCGCCAGAGCTGCTCGCTGACCTTGCCGAAGGGCATGCCCGCAGCGGCGCCGGCATTGGCGACGAGGATCGAGATCGGGCCCTGCGCCTCGCGGGCGAGGGCGAAGGCGCGGTCGACCTGGGCGCGGTCAGTGACGTCGGCGGGGGCGACGAGCGCATCGAAATCGCCCGAGGCCACTTCCTCCAGTTTCTCCCGTCTGCGCCCGACCAGGGTCAGCTTCACGCCCTCCGCGGCGAGGGCGCGGGCGATGGCCGCACCGATTCCGGTGCCGCCGCCGGTAACGATTGCGTGATGGCCGGCGAGGCTCATGCCTTGAGCTCCGCTTCGCGGGCGAGGTTGCGGGCGAGCTGGGCCATTCCACCCAGATAGGGTTTGGGCACGGTCACGCCGCGATAATCCTGCTGGGCGGCGGCGCGCAGGGTCCACATCGGGTCGATCAGATGCGGACGGGCGAGGGCGACGAGATCGGCGCGGCCGGCGGCGAGGATCGAATTGACGTGATCGGGCTCGTAGATGTTGCCGACGGCCATGGTTGCCACTCGGCCCTGGTTGCGGATCTGGTCGGCGAAGGGGGTCTGGAACATGCGGCCGTAGACCGGGGCGCAATCCGCCCAGGTCTGGCCAGCCGAGACGTCGATCAGGTCGGCGCCGGCTGCCGCGAAGGCCTGGCCGATCAGCACGGCCTCGTCCGGGGTCACGCCCTTGTCGCCCATCCAGTCGTTGGCGGAGATCCGGACCGACATCGGCTTCTCCGCCGGCCAGGCGGTGCGCATGGCGCGGAACACCTCGAGCGGGAAGCGCAGCCGGTTTTCCAGGCTGCCGCCATATTCGTCGGTCCGCCTGTTGGTGAGCGGGGTGATGAAGGAGGAGAGGAGATAGCCGTGGGCGGCGTGGAGCTCGATCATGTCGAAGCCGGCTTCCAGGCCCATCTCCACCGCCGAGACGAACTGGGCGACCACCGCGTCCATGTCGGCGCGGGTCATCGGCCGCGGCACCTGGTTGTCGGGCGACCAGGGCACGTCGGACGCGGCCATGACCGGCCAGTTGCCGCTCTCCAGCGGCACGTCATAGCCCTCCCAGCCGACCCGCGTGCTGCCCTTGGGCCCGCTATGCCCGAGCTGGAGGCAGAATTTGGCTTTGGAGTTGGAATGGACGAAATCGACGATCCGCTTCCATGCCGGCAGATGCGCGGGCGCGTAGAGCCCGGCGCAGCCCGGCGTGATCCGCCCCTCGGCCGAGACGCAGGTCATCTCGGTATAGAGCAAGCCGGCGCCGCCCTGCGCTCGGGTGCCCAAATGAACCAGATGGAAATCGTTCGGCGTCCCGTCCTGTGCCGAATAGGTTGCCATGGGCGAGACGACGACGCGGTTGTCGAGCGCCAGGTCGCGCAGTCGGTACGGTGCGAACATCGGCGGCGCGGGGTCGTTCACCGGCGTTCCGCGCGCCTTGGACTGGAACCAGCGTTCGACCCCCTCCAGCCATGGCTTGTCGCGGAGCCGCAGATTCTCGTGGCTGACCCGCTGCGAGCGGGTGAGCAGGGAATAAGCGAACTGGATCGGCTCGAAATGGAGATAGCGCTCCAGCGTCTCGAACCATTCGGTCGAGTTGCGCGCGCTGTTCTGGAGCTTGAGCACCTCGAGGTTGCGCTCCTCGCGATATTCCTCGAGCGCCCGTTCGCGCGACAGGCCCGGCCGGTTCAGCACCTCGGCGAGCTTGATCGCATCCTCGAGCGCGAGCTTGGTGCCCGATCCGATCGAGAAATGCGCGGTGTGCGCGGCGTCGCCCAGCAGGATCAATTTGTCGTGGTGCCAGCGCCCGCAGACGATCCGGCGGAACTGCAGCCACGCCTCCGGCCCCTTGAGGTGGGCTGCGTTGGACATGAGGGCGTGGCCGTCCAGATACTGCGCGAAGATCCGCTCGCAGAGCGTGATGGCCTCGACCTGCTCCATCCGGTCGAGCCCGAGCTTCGCCCAGGTTTCCGGCGCCATCTCGACGATGAAGGTCGAGAGGTCGTCGTCGAAACGGTAAGCGTGCGCCCAGACCCAGCCAGCCTCGGTCTGCTCGAAGGCGAAGGTGAAGGCCTCGAACGTCTTAGTCGTGCCGAACCAGAAGAAGCGGTTCTTCCGCTGCTGAATGTCGACGTCGAAATGCTCCTGGTAGCGGGTGCGGGCGCGGCTGTTGGCGCCGTCGGCGGCGATGACGAGGTCGTACTCCGCCCAGTCGGCGAGGTCCGGGCTCGCCTCATACTCGAAATGGAGGCGGACGCCGAGATCGCGGGCGCGCTGCTGGAGGATCGCGAGCAGCCGCTTGCGGCCGATGCCGATGAAGCCGTGTCCGGAGGAGCGGATCGTCGCGCCGTGGATATGGACGTCGATATCGTCCCAATGGGCGAACTCGTCGGCGATGATCCGGCCCGAAACCGGATCGTTCGCCATCAGATTCTCGACCGTCTGGTCCGAGAAGACGACCCCCCAGCCAAAGGTGTCGTCGGCGCGGTTGCGCTCGAACAGGTCGATTTCGTGCGCCGGATCGCGCAGCTTCATCGAGATTGCGAAATAGAGCCCGGCGGGCCCCCCGCCGAGGCATGCGATCCGCATGAACCTCTCCCTTTGCCGTCTCTATAGGCGAGAAAGCGCTTTGCGGAACAGGGCGGCTTGGGCAGGAGCCGGGCATGAGGCATTTCGACGTCGCGATCATCGGGACCGGCCATGGCGGCGCCCAGGCGGCGATCCAGCTTCGGCAGCTCGGTTTTGCAGGCTCGATCGGGCTGATCGGGCGCGAGTGCGATACGCCCTATGAGCGGCCGCCTCTCTCCAAGGATTATCTGGCGGGCGAGAAGAGTTTCGAGCGTATCCAGATCCGGCCGCGCAGCTTCTGGGAGGAGCGCGGGATCGCGCTGGTGACGGGCCATGAGGTGACGGAGGTCGATCCGGAGGCGCGCCGGCTGAACGGTGAAATCGGCTATGGCAGGCTGATCTGGGCGGCGGGCGGCGTGCCGAAGCCGCTCACCTGCCCCGGCGGCGAGCGCGCGCACGTCATCCGCAGCCGTGCTGACGTCGATCGTCTGCGCGCGGCGCTGGCGGGGGCGCGGCGTATCGCCGTCATCGGCGGTGGCTATATCGGGCTCGAGGCGGCGGCCGTTCTTCGCAAGCTCGGCAGGGAGGTGGCGCTCATCGAAGCCGCAGACCGCGTGCTCTCGCGGGTTGCCGGCGCGCCGCTGTCGCGTTTCGTCGAGGCGCGGCACCGCGCCGAGGGGGTCGACATCCGTCTCGGCGCTGCAGTGGGGGAAATCGGCGCGGGTCATGTGCGGCTCGCAGGCGGCGAGACGGTGGCGGCCGATCTCGTCGTCGCCGGGATCGGGATCGACGCCGCCGCGGGCCCATTGCTCGCGGCGGGCGCCGCGGGCGGCAACGGCGTTCGGGTCGACGGCTATTGCCGGACCAGCCTTCATGGCGTCTACGCGGTCGGCGATTGCGCGCTCCATGCGAACCGTTTCGCCGGCGGGGCCGAGATCCGCCTGGAATCGGTCCAGAACGCGCACGATCAGGCCAATATTGCCGCACGCCACATCGTCGGGATCGACCAGCCTTACGATTCCGTCCCCTGGTTCTGGTCCAATCAGTATGACCTGCGGCTGCAGAGCGTCGGCCTGTGGCTCGGCCATGACGAGATCGTTCAGCGCGGCGATCCCGCGACGGGCAGCTTCGCGCTCGTCTATCTCCGCCAGGGCCGGGTGATCGCCCTGGACTGCGTCAACGCCACCCGCGATTACGCGCAGGGGCGCAAGCTGGTCGAGCAAAGCGTGACCGCCTCAGCCGCAGATCTCGCCGACATTTCGCGGCCGCTCAAGGACTTGGCTAAGTAATCGAAACAGTCCCGAAACGACCCCATTCGTGCTATGAGCAAGTGCCGTCCGACCCACGGAACGGCGCAGGAAGAAAGGGGGAGTCATGTTGAGGAAGTTCGTCTCCGCGACCGTCTCGGCCGCCCTCCTGTTCGCGTCCGCCGCGCCCGCAATGGCGCAGGAGTATCGCTTCACCGGTTTCGATTCGCCGCGCGGCGTCTCGGCGACGGTCAATCTGCGCGTGCCGCTCGACCAGAATCGCGAACGCACCCGCCGCGCCAGCTACGGCGTCAACGCCGCCTGGGGCCGGACGATGCCGCTCGCGACGATGGACAATGCGACGACGACCCGCGCCGTCAACCTCGCCGAGATCCGCTTCTCGGGCGACGAGCTCCGCCGCGCGCAACTGCTCGGATTCGATATCCGCGATCCGACTGCGGCCCAGCGCCGGATGAACCTGACCGGGGACAGCGGCAACACGCTCTGGATCGTCGTCGGCCTGGTCGCTGCCGGCGTGGCTGTCTGCCTGCTCGCGGACTGCTTCGGCGACGACGACGAGGACAGCTCCAGCAACTGACGGGGCCGGGGACGGCTGCGGAAGCGGCCGTCCCCGTCTCGTTCAGCCCTGCTGGCGCCGTGCGCGGGCAGCCGCGATGCGCAGGCGCAGGGCGTTCAGCCGGATGAAGCCGGCGGCGTCACGCTGGTCGTAGGAGCTCGATCCTTCCTCGAAGGTGACCAGGTCCTGGTCGTAGAGCGCGAGCGCGCTGTCGCGCCCGATCACGGTGGCGTTGCCCTTGTAGAGCTTGACCCGGACGGTGCCGGTGACGTGCTCTTGCGACTTGTCGATCATCGCCTGGAGCATCTCGCGCTCGGGCGAGAACCAGAAGCCGTTGTAGATCAGGCTCGCATAGCGCGGCATCAGCTCGTCCTTGAGGTGCGCCGCCCCGCGGTCGAGCGTGATCGATTCGATGCCGCGATGGGCGGCGAGAAGGATGGTGCCGCCGGGAGTCTCGTAGACGCCGCGCGACTTCATGCCGACGAAGCGGTTCTCTACCAGGTCGAGGCGGCCGATGCCGTTGTCGTGGCCGAGCCGGTTGAGCTCGGTGAGGAGGGCCGCCGGCGAGAGCGCCTTGCCGTCGATCGACACGGGATCGCCGCGCTCGAAGCCGATCTCGATCACGGTCGGCTTGTCGGGCGCATCCTCGGGCGAGATGGTGCGCTGGTGGACATATTCCGGCGCCTCGATCGCCGGATCCTCGAGCACCTTGCCCTCCGACGAGCTGTGCAGGAGGTTGGCGTCGATCGAGAAGGGCGCCTCGCCTTTCTTGTCCTTGGCGATCGGGATCTGGTTCTGCTCGGCGAAGGCGAGCAAAGCCTCGCGGCTTGCGAATTCCCATTCGCGCCACGGGGCGATGACGCGGATGTCGGGCTCCAGCGCATAGTAACCGAGCTCGAAGCGGACCTGGTCGTTCCCCTTGCCGGTGGCGCCGTGACAGACGGCGTCGGCACCGACCTGCCGCGCAATCTCGATCTGGCGCTTGGCGATCAGCGGACGGGCGATCGAGGTGCCGAGCAGATACTGGCCCTCGTAAACGGTGTTGGCGCGGAACATCGGGAAGACGAAATCGCGCACGAACTCCTCGCGCAAATCGTCGATGAAGATGTTCTCGGGCTTGATCCCGAGCAGCTCCGCCTTGGCGCGCGCCGGCTCGACCTCCTCGCCCTGGCCGAGATCGGCGGTGAAGGTCACCACTTCGGCGCCATATTCGGTCTGCAGCCATTTGAGGATGATCGAGGTGTCGAGGCCGCCGGAATAAGCGAGGACGACTTTCTTGGGCTTGGGGAGGGTCATTTTCAGTACCTGGTTTCGAGTGGTCAGTTGGCGCCGGTGAGGGCGCGGAAGCGGCCGGCGAGAGCGCCCGCCGCGGTGCCGTCGCGGAGCGCGACGAAGATGGTGTCGTCGCCGCAGATGGTTCCGGCGACCTCATCGAGCCGCGCCTGATCGAGCGCCAGGCCGACGAGATGGGCCGAGCCCGGCGGAGTCTTCAGGACGACGAGATTGCCGGCGGGCTCGACCGACTGCACCCATTCGGCGAAGATGCGCTCGAGCCGCGAGGCCGCCCAATCGCTGTCGCCGATCTGGTCGGGGAGGGCGTAGGCGAGGGTGCCGCCGCGCTTCACCTTGACCGCGCCGAGCTGGTCGAGGTCGCGCGACACGGTTGCTTGCGTGACCTCATGGCCGAGCGCTGCGAGGCGGGCGGTGACCTCCTCCTGGCTGGCGAGCGGCTCGGCGCGGATCAGGTCCGCGACCGCCCGCTGCCGCCGCTGCCGGGCGTCGGTCATCCCAGCCTCCTCACGATCGAGCCAGCCAGGCCAGCGCCGCGCGGGCGGTGTGCATGCGGTTCTCGGCCTGGCGCCAGACGGCGCTCTGCGGGCCGTCGATGACTTCGGCGGTCACCTCCTCGCCGCGGCGGGCGGGGAGGCAGTGGAGGAAATGCGCGCCGCCGCCGCGCGCCATCAAGGCTTCGTCGACTTGGTAGGGGGCGAGGGCGGCGAGCCGGGTCTCGGCCTCATCATCCTGGCCCATCGAAACCCAGACGTCGGTGTAGACGATGTCGGCGCCGTCCACGGCCTCGGCGGGGTCGATCGTCTGGATGACGCCGTCCGGCGCGCCGGAGAGGCCGTAGCCTTCGGGGCTGGCGATGCGCATCTCGGCGCCGAGCATCACCGCGGCTTCCGCGAGCGAGCGGGCGACATTGTTGTCGCCGTCGCCGACATAGGCGATGCGGGTGCCCTCGATCCGCCCGACGAGCTGCTTCACCGTCAGCAGGTCGGCGAGCGCCTGAAGCGGGTGGGCGAGGTCGGAGAGCAGGTTGAGGACAGGAGTCTCGGTGGCCCCGGCCATGGCGAGGAGATCGCGATGGTCCATGACCCGGGCGGCGATGATCGCGTGATAGCAGGAGAGGGTGCGGGCGACGTCCTCCGCAGTCTCGCGGGTGCCGAGGCCGACCTCCTCCTTCTGGATGTAGACGGGATGGCCACCCAGCTGGACGACCGCCATCTCGGTCGAGTTGCGGGTGCGCGCGCTCGGCTTCTGGAAGACGAGGGCGACGCCCTTGCCGGCGAGAGGCGTGCCGAGGTCCCGCTCGGAGTCGGCTATCAGCCGCTCGAGCGTCGCCGGGTCCAGGTCCGCGATCGAAAGCAAGTCGCTCACCAATTCTTCTCCCGCTTGACCATCGTGCCGATGCCCTCGTCGGTGAGGATCTCGATCAGCAGCGAATGGGGCACCCGGCCGTCGATGATGTGCGCCGAGCCGACCCCGCCGTCGACCGCGTCGGCGCAGGCCTTGAGCTTGGGGATCATGCCGGCCGAGACGCTTTCGTCCTCGATCTTGCCGCGCAGCTCGGCCGAGGTGAGGCGCGGGATCAGCGAGCTCTCGTCGTTCACGTCCTCGAGCAGGCCCGGGGCGGCGGTGAGATAGACGATCTTCTCGGCCGCCATCGCCACCGCGATCGCCCGCGCCGCTTCGTCGGCGTTGATGTTGTAGGGCTGGCCGGCCTCGTCGGTGCCGATGGTCGAGACGACCGGGGTGAGGCCCTCGTCGAGCAGGCGGTGGAGCACCGAGGCACGGACGTAGGAGACGTCGCCGACAAAGCCGTAGCTCGAATCCCGCGGCTCGACCGTGAGCAGCCCGCCATCCTCGCCCGAGACTCCGACCGCGACCGGCTCCTCATTGGTCTCGCGGTTGATCGTTCCGACCAGGTCGCGGTTGATCTTGCCGACCAGCACCATCCGGACCAGCTCGAGCGTCTCGGCATCGGTGACCCGGATCCCGTCGCGGAACTCCGGCTCCTTGCCGACCCTTTTCATCAGCGCGTTGACCTGCGGCCCGCCGCCATGGACGAGCACGCAGCGCACGCCGACCGATCGCAGCAGGAGCACATCCTGGGCAAGCGCACGGTCGAGTTCGGCGTCGATCGCCGCGCCGCCCAGCTTCACGACGACGGACTTGCCGGCGAAGCGCTGGATATAGGGCAGGGCCTGGACGAGGACCCGGGCGGTATCGGTAGCGCTCATGACGTTTTCGAATTTTCCTTGATGTAGCCGGGCCCGAGATCGATCCCGATCACCTGCGCGGCGCCGGTGCCGAGGCCGAGCGCGACCTCGATGTCGATCTTCTCGTTCTTCATATGCTCGGCGACCGCCTCATGGTCATGTTCGGCATTGGTGCCGCCACGCGCCACCACGATGCCGCCATAGGCCACCGTCGTCTTCTCGGCCTCGAAGGCCACGCCCGACGAGCCCGCGGCCGCCAGCAGCCGGCCCCAATAGGGATCGCCGCCATACCAGCTGCACTTCACGAGGTTGTTCTCGGCGATGTTCTTGGCGGCGATCCGCGCTTCCTCGTCCGAGACCGCGCCGGTGACCCGGAGCAGCACCATCTTCGTCATGCCCTCGGCGTCGCGCGCCATTTGGTAGGTGAGGTCCTCGCAGGCCTTGTGCACCGCGTCGGCGAACTCGGCCATGTCCGGCCGCCCGCGCCGGCCCGAGGCGAGCATGATCACCGTGTCGTTGGTCGAGGTCGCGCCGTCGACGTTCAGCGTGTTGAACGTGCGGTTGGCGGCGTCGCGCAGGATCTCGGTCATCTCCTCCGAGGTCACGTCCGCGTCGGTGGTCAGGAAGGCGAGCATCGTCGCCATGTTCGGCGCGATCATGCCGCAGCCCTTGGCCATGCCGCCGAGGGTGAAGGTCGTGCCCTGGACGAGCGTCTCCTTCTGGACGTGATCGGTGGTGAGGATGCCCTTGGCCGCATCCTCGCCGCCCTCCTTCGACAGCTTCTTGGCGAGCTTGGGCGTGGCGGGGAGGATCTTGTCCATCGGCAGCGGCGTGCCGATGATCCCGGTCGAGCAGACGAGGACGTGCTCGGAAGCGATGCCGAGCGCCTCGGCCGTCGCCGCGCACATCGCCTCCGCATCGGCATAGCCCGTTGCGCCGGTGCCGGCATTGGCATTGCCCGAGTTGACGATGATCGCCGCCGCGCGCCCGCCATTGTCGGCGAGCCGCTGCCGCGACACGCCCACCGGCGGCGCGAAGAACTTGTTCTGGGTGAACACCGCGCCGGCCGCGACGGGCGTGCGGTCCTCGGTCGCGACCAAGGCCATGTCGTTGCGGCGGCGCTTGATCCCGGCGTGGCAGCCGGCGGCGACGAACCCTTCAGCAGAGGTGACGCTCACGGCCAGATTCCGATGCGCGGGAGGCCGGCGGTCTCGCCGAGGCCCAGCATGAGGTTTGCGCATTGGATCATCTGGCCGGCGGCTCCTTTGACGAGATTGTCGAGCGCGGCGATCGCGAGCACGCGGCCGGTGCGCGGATCGTAGCGGGCGGTGAGGTGGACGGCGTTGGACCCTTGGGTCCACTTCGTCGAGGGCGGGCGCTCCGAAACATGGACGAACGGTTCGCCCGCATAGGCGGCCCGAAGCGCGGCCAGCGGATCGCATTCGCCCTTGGCGGTGCCGTAGCAGGTGGCGAGGATTCCGCGGTTCATCGGCGCGAGGTGCGGCGTGAACAGGATTCCGTTCCCCAGCACCATCTCCATCTCAGCGGTGTGGCGGTGGCCGAGCAGGCCGTAGGCGGTGAAATTCTCGTCGACACTGTTGAAGTGGGTTTCGTCCTTTAGGCCCTTGCCAGCGCCGGAGACTCCCGACGCAGCGTCGACGACGATCGAGCCTGGCTCGATCATGTCGACCAGCGGCTTCAGGGCGAGGATCGCGGAGGTCGGGTAGCAGCCGGCGGCCGCGACCGCCTTGGCGCCGGCGATACGCGCCCGATCGATCTCCGGGATGCCGTAGACGAAGCTGGAGAGCAGGTCCGGCGCCTGGTGCGGCTCCTTGTACCAGCGCTCATAGTCCTCGGCGTTGTCGAGCCGGAAGTCGGCGCCGAGATCGACGAAGGCGATGCCCCGATCCAGGATCTCCGGCGCGACCTTCTGGCTGTGGCCGTGGGGGAGGGCGGCGAAGACGAGGTCGATCCCGTCCAGCGCCCCGGGCGAGAAGCGCTCGACCGCGGCGCCGGGATAGGCAACGGCGAGATGCGGGTGCACGGCGCCGAGCGCCTGCCCCGCCTGGCTGTCGCCGAACAGGCGCGCGGCCTCGAGCTGCGGATGGAGGTCCAGCAGGCGGAGCAATTCTGCGCCCACGAATCCGGACGCGCCGAGGATGGCTACGCGAAACATCCGGCGCCTATGCAGAAACCTGCATAGTTATGCAACCCCCGGCGATTGGCAGAAGCGTCGGTGCCTGCTCCCGCTGAGATCCCGGCCTTCGCCGGGATGACGGTCCTACTCAACCTTAGCGGCGGCTGCTCACCCATTCGGAAACCACGGTGCCGAGCACCTCCAGCGGCATATCGCCATTGAGGAGCACCGCATCGTGAAAGCCTTTTAGATCGAAACGGTTCCCAAGCTGCCGCCGCGCATCCTCGCGGAGGCGGACGAACTCGTTGTGGCCGAGCTTGTAGCTCGCCGCCTGGCCCGGCCAGACGATGTAGCGGTCGATCTCGCTCTCGGACGCGATCCGGTTGAGGCCGACATTGTCCGAGAAATATTGGATCGCCTGGGCGCGGCTCCAGCCCTTGGCGTGCATGCCCGTGTCGACCACGATCCGGGCCGCACGGTAAAGGAAGGATTGGAGCATGCCGATCCGGCCCTGCGGGAATTCGCGGTACATGCCGATCTCGTCGGCGAGCTGCTCGGCATAGAGGCCCCAGCCCTCGCCATAGGCCGGGATGCCGATGTTGCGGTGGAGCAGCGGGATGTCCTGGTTCTCGATCACGATCGAGCCCTGCCAGAGATGTCCGGGGATCGATTCGTGATAGGTGAGCGTCGGCAGCGCCCAGCGCGGCCAGATCCGCGTGTCGACGAGGTTGATATAATAAGCGCCGGGGCGTGAGCCGTCGAGGCTCGGGCCCTGGGCGTAGCCGCGGGGCGCGCCGAGCTCGATCGCCTCGGGCACGCGCTTCACCTCCATCGGCGAGCGCGGGATGGTGGCGAACACCTCGGGCATGCGCGCCTTCACCGCTTCCATCTGGCGGTTGAGATCGGCCAGCAATTGGGCGCGGCCGGCGTCGGTGTTCGGATAGAGATAGCGGTCGAGCTGGCCGAGCTGGGTCAGCCGAGCGCCGACTCCGCCCTGGGTCAGCCCTTCGGCACGGAGAAGTGGATCGGCCTCGGCGCTGAGCTCGGCGACCTGGCGGAGGCCGATCTGGTGCGCCTCCTCCGGCGTGAGGGTCGTGCTGGTGTGGAAGCGCAGCGCATTGGCGTAGAAAGCCTCGCCATTGGGCAGCCGGTCGACGCCGGGCGCGATACCTGCGCCGCGGCGAAGCTCGGTGAGCAAAGCGATCTGCCGGTCGAGCGCCGGATAGATCCGCCCCTCGACGACGGCCGCGGCCATCACCTCCCAATTGCCCGGGATGTTCTTCTCGCGCGTGCGGCGGACGAGCGACTGGACGAGGCCATTGCGCGCCGCCGGAACGTCGTGGAGTGAGCGCGTCTGGGCCAGCGCCTTGTCGAGAATGTAGGCGGGCGGAACGACGCCCCGGCCCGCATCGGCGCGGGCATTGTCGACCTCATGCTCGATGTTGCGGGCGAAGGCTTGGAGGCGCTGGACATAGGCCTCCGCGTCCGCAGCGGTCTCGACCTTGTGCTGGCTGTCGAGGAAGTCCGGCACCTCCTGGTAGGAGCCGGTCAGCTGCGTCAGGATGTAGGGGATCGGATAGGAATAGCCGCCGACCCCGCCATAATCGAAGCGCTCGAACACCGACATGCGCTCGGGCACCCAGATTGCGGTGTCGAGCCAGGCGCGGTCGCGGCCGGAAAGCGCCGTCCGGTCGATCCGGCGAAGCTCCGGCAAGGCGTCGATGAAGGGCCGGTACGAGCCCATCTTTCCCGCCCGCGAGCTGTCCGAGAGCCGGGCGCGCAAATAGGCCTTGTCGCCGGTGTCGAGGCCGAGCCCGGTCGCCAGCTCCGGCGCGGTCACCAGCATCTGCTCGAAGATCCGCCCGTAGAGCCTCCGCGCCTGTTCGGCCGGCGTCCCTCTGCCGGCGGTCGTCTGGCAGCCGGTGAGGGCGAAGGCGCCCGCGGCGGCGCCGGAGAGCAGGAACTGGCGGCGGTCGAGCTGGAACATGGGTGAAAGCTCCTACTGAAGGTGGATCTGGCCGGCGCGCATGACGAAGCGCATGCTGCGCAGCGTGCCGATATCGGCGAGCGGATCGCCCGAGACGGCGACGATGTCAGCGCTCTTGCCCGGCTCGATCGTACCGATCTCGGACGCGAGGTTGAGGAGCTCCGCGGCGTTGACCGTCGCGGCCACGATCGCCTGCATCGGGGTCATGCCATGCTCGACCATCAGCAGGAACTCGTCGGCGTTGCGGCCGTGCATCGACACGCCGGCGTCGGTTCCGAACGCGATCCGCACGCCCGCGGGCACGGCGCGGCGGAGGTTCTGGCCAGTGATCGAGATCCGCCACAATATCTTCTCGCGCACCTCGCCGACATAGGCGTTGGGGTTGGCAGCGAGCCGCGCCCGATAGCCGTTGATGGTCGATAGCGTCGGCACCAGGAACGCGCCGCGCTGGCGGAATAGGCGAATGCTCTCGTCGTCGATCAGCGTGCCGTGCTCGATCGAGTCGGCGCCGGCGCGAAGCGCCATGTTGACGCCGTCGGCGCCATGGGCGTGGACGGCGACGCGCTTGCCGTAGAGATGGGCGGTCTCGACCAAAGCGCGGACCTCATCCTCGAACATCTGCGCGCCGAGGCCGAGCCCGATCCGGCTGTTCACGCCGCCCGTGGTCGCGATCTTGATCAGGTCGGCGCCGCGCGAGATCTGGCGCCGGACCGCGCGGCGGCAGTCGTCGGCGCCGTCGCAGGTGGTCATTCCGCTGCGCAGCGCCTCATGGAATTCCTCGCGCATGCCGAGCGTCGGGTCCATGTGGCCGGTGGTCGCCGAGATTCCCGAGCCGGCATCGACGATCCGCGGCCCGACCGCCCAGCCGCGCGCGATCGCGTCACGAAGGCCGAGCGTGATCCCGTCCTCCGAGCCGAGATTGCGCACCGTGGTGAAGCCGGCGCGCAGCGTCTTCTCGGCATTCCACGCCGCCTCGTAGGTGCGCAGCGGAATGCTGTCGGTCATCCCGGCGAGCTGCCCCTCAATCCCGGCCCGGTCGCTGGTCAGGTGGACATGGCTGTCGATGAGGCCGGGAAGGACGAATCCATCGCGAAGGTCGATCAGGCGAGCACCTGGTGGCGGTGCGACGAAGCCGTCCTGCACCGCCTCGATGCGGTTGCCGCGGACCAGGATCGTGGCGTTCCGCCGCGGCGCGCGGCCGGGCCGGTCGAGCAAGGTCCCGGCGTGGATCACCGTCAGCTGCGCCTCGGCCGCTGAGGCGGCGGGCTCTTGCGCGGGGATGGCTGCGGGAATTGCGAGGGTCAGCAGGAAAGCGGCGGCAAGCGAGGCAAAGCGCATCGGCATCGGGCTCCCGAAAGAGAGCCGCGAGACATAGCGCATCGATCGGTTCGGAGAAGATACAAAAAGCCCCGGGTTAGGGCGGGCGTGCCAACCCGTCATCCCAGCGAAGGCTGGGATCTCAGCGGGAGTACGCAAAGGCGCCCGTGCAGATCTCCCTGCACGGGCGCCTCAGATTTCTCGTCCCGAGATGCCAGCCGTCGCTGGCATGACGGGTTGCTCGTGTGTCAGCTCAGACGTTCGTCGCCTGCATGCTGTGCTTGAGCGCGCTTGCGCGGTCGTGGCCGGCGCGGACCGACTGATAGGCGTCGCGGATCACGGCCTGGGTCTCGGGAGAGAGCTTGGTGTCCTGCAGCGCAGCGTCATATTTCCCCTTGATATAGTCCTCGCCGCGCTCGACCTCCTCGATCACTTCCTTGTCGCCGCCCTTCGAGATCGCGTCGCGAAGATCGACCCAGCGCCGATGGAGGTCGGCCTTCAGCGAGCCGTCGTCATTCGGGGTTCCGCCGAGATGGCGAACATGCTCCTGGAGCATCCCGACGACCTGGCGGCGCTCCTGAGCGAAGGTCCGGAACATCTCGACGAACTGAGGCATGTCCGCGTCCTCGGCCGCGCGCTCGAATCCGTTGGCGCTGTCGATCGTCGTGGTGATCAGCGAGTTCACCGTGCTGATATCGTGGTCGTTGCTTTGCATCATGATGCGGCTCTCCATCCTTTGTGGGGGTGTGCGGCAAGAACGAGCCGCGGCCGTAAAGGTTCAGGAATCTGAAGGGGAAAGCGCCCGGATCGGAAAGTATTTCCGCAGCTCGTCGAGGCTGGTCTCGGCATCCTTATGATGAACGAAGATGCCGCCCGCCTCCTCCCAGAGATGGGCATGGCGACGCTGGTCGTCGACCAGCACGTCGCCTTCCTTGGCATGGTCGCGCTTGTCGCGAGCCATCGTGGTGATGATCCGCACGCCGGGGAAATGATGCGCCGCCCAGCGCACCTTCTGGTCCGCCGCCCAATTGCCGCGCGGAACGCCGGTGAGGATGATCGGATCGAGGTGGCGGACCGCGTCGAACAGCTCCATCGCGTCCGGCAACAGCGGCAAGCCGAAATAGAAATCCGGCGTCCGCGTCAGCTTCGCCCAGAAGCGGCCGATGCCATATTTGCGCTCATAGGCCTTGGGCGGGAGGCCGAGAGCTGCGGTCGCGCCCTTGTCGAAATCGGCAAGCACGCCGTCGCAATCGAGATAGAGCTGCCGGCTCACGGCCAGCGGGCGGGGTGGAGGATCACGGGCATCGGCAGGTCGAATTCCTGCCAGCCTTTCTCGCGCAGCACGTCGTTCGATTCCTTCGCGTCCCGCCCGTCCTCAAGCGACCAGGTGATATGATAGGTGCTTCCGTCCGGCCGATCCGTGGTGCCGTCGATGCGGACGACCAGCGCCTCTACGCCCTCGCCGTCGTCTGTCCGCCCGACGATCTCGCCATGGGCCTCGTCCGGAAGCTCGGAATCCTCCGCAGTGCGGGTCTTGAGCGTGACATGATCCGCATCGATCTGCGCGTAGGTGGGCGGGAATTGCTGGAGCAGCTCGGCGCGCTGGTTGCGGTCCAGCTTCCAGCCGATGACGCTGTCGCCGCTTGCCGCGCGTTCGTGCGCCTCTTTCGCGTTCGGTGCCATGAGCGACCAACCCGGATCGCCCTGAGCCGTTCCGCGTTGGTCCGGCGAGGAGACGGACAATGGACCGCGAGAAGGACCGGAAGGCGCACGAGCAGGACATCGAGCGCGAAGCCGAGGAAAACCGCAGGAAGCTGGACGAGGTGCCACCGCCAGGCACCGATCCGCTACACGAGGGTCCCTAGGAAATCCGCCAGCGCCGTCACTTGGCCCGCGGTGAAGCGCAGCCCGAGCTTGCTGCGCCTCCAGAGGATGTCGTCCACCGTCCGGGCGAATTCGGTCTCGACCAGGTAGCGCACCTCAGCCTCGGTGAGGCCATGGCCGAGATCGCGGCCCAGCGCCGCGAGGCTCCGCGCCTCGCCCACGATCGTCCGCATCCGTGTCCCGTAGGCGCGCGATAGGCGATTGAGCATCTCCGCCGGCATCCAGTGGCCGGTCTCGTCGAGCCAGGCGATGAAGTCCGGGAAGATGTCGCCACCGGGAAGCGGCGTCGTCCGGGTGAACTTGAAGCCTGGAATCTCGAGCCTCTCCAAGGCCTCGCTCGCCAGCGCACGCGCGGTCGTGATCTTTCCGCCGAAGACCGAGAGCAACGCCGCTCCGTCCTCCTCGTCCAGCTCCAACGCATAATCGCGGGTCACATCCTGCGCGGCGCTCGCGCCGTCGTCGTGGAGGGCACGGATTCCGGCATAGGACCAGATGACGTCCCCGGGGGCGATCGGCTTCGCGAAATAGAGGTTTGCTGCCGCGCAGAGATAGTCGATCTCTTCCGCGCTCGCCGTCTCGTCCGCGGGCGCGGTGACCGGCATGTCGGTCGTGCCGATCAGGCTGAGGCCCTCGAACGGCAGCACGAACACCACCCGCCCATCCGGCTGCTGCAGGATATAGGCCTGGTCGCCGTCATGCAGCGCCGGGACGATGATATGGCTGCCTTTGACGAGCCGCACTCGGCTCCGGCTCTCCACGTCGATCCGCTGCTCCAGCACCTCGCAAACCCAGGGGCCGGCAGCGTTGACAATGGCCTGTGCGAAGACCGTCCGTCCTCCCGAAAGCTGCGCGCGCCAGGCGCCGTCCTCCCGCGCTGCGCTCAGAAACTCCGTCCGGGTCGCGATCTCTGCGCCGCGCTCGGCCGCGTCGACGGCGTTGAGGACGGTGAGCCGCGAATCGTCCACCCGGCCATCCCAGTAGGACAAGAGCGGCCGGTTCGGCGCGGCGAGGGGCGCGCGCGCCGCGTCGGTGCGGCCGACATTGCGGGCGCGCGGGAGACTGCCGCGAAACGCGAACAGGTCGTAAAGCCAGAGGCCGACCCGGATCATCCAGCGCGGCCTCAGCCCCGGCGCGTCTGGCAGGATGAAGCGCAAAGGCCGGGCGATGTGCGGTGCGTTGCGCAGCAGCAGCTCGCGCTCGGCCAGCGATTCGCGCACCAGCCGAAGCTCATATTGTTCGAGATAGCGCAGGCCCCCATGAGCGAGCTTCGACGAGGCCGAGCTGGTGTGGCCGGCAAGGTCGTCCTTCTCGACGAGCAGCACTTTCTGTCCGCGTCCGGCGGCATCGCGCGCGATCGCGCAGCCGTTGATTCCGCCGCCGACGACGAGGATGTCGAACATGTCCATCTCACCGCTCTATCGCGATGCCGAACTTGATTCAGCATCCATGAACACGGATGGTCGAAAGCTTCAGCGGGGGCGCCAAGTCATGATCCTGGTCATCGATGCGGGGACGACGAGCAGCCGAGCGATGCTCTTCGCCCCGGACGGTGCCTGCCGCGGCTGCGCCCAGAGCGAGCTGACGCAGCATTATCCCGAGCCGGGCTGGGTCGAGCATGATGCGGAGGAGATTTGGCAGACCAGCCTCGCCTGCGCTCGGGAGATGGTGGAAGCGGCGGGCGGCGCTTCCAAAATCGCGGCGATGGGAATCGCCAACCAGCGCGAGACGGTGGCCTTCTGGAGCCGGCGGAGCGGCCGCGCACTCGCCCCCGCGATCGTCTGGCAGGATCGGCGGACGGCCGCGCTATGCGCTCGGCTCAAGGAGGAAGGGCGCGAGCCCAGCATCCAGGCACGCACCGGCCTCCTGCTCGATCCCTATTTCAGCGCCACCAAGATCGCCTGGGCGCTCGAGCATTGGCCGCAGCTTCGCGAGGCCGGCGACGACCTTTGCATCGGCACGATCGAATCCTGGCTGGTCTTCAAGCTCACCGGCGGCGTCCATGTTTCGGATGCCACCAACGCCTCGCGCACGGCGCTAATGGACATCACGTCCGGGCTCTGGGACGCCGGCTTGCTGGACCTGTTCGACGTTCCGCCCAAAGCGCTGCCGGAGATCGTCGATTGCGCCGGCCTGCTTGGCGAGACCGATCCCAACCATTTCGGCACCTCGATCCCGATCGCCGGAATGGCGGGCGACCAGCAGGCGGCGGCGATCGGCCAGGCCTGCTTGGCGGAAGGCGAGACCAAGGCGACCTACGGCACCGGCGCCTTCGTCCTGACCAATAGCGGCGCCCATCCCAAGGCCAGCCGAAACCGCTTGCTCTCGACCATCGCCTGGCAGCTCGGCGGCACCCGCGCCTATGCGCTCGAAGGCTCGGTGTTCGTCGCCGGCAGCCTGGTCAAATGGCTGCGCGACGCGCTCGGCCTGATCGCGACCGCAGCGGAGACCGAGGCGCTCGCCCGCTCGGTGCCGGACAATGGTGGGGTCAGCATCGTCCCCGCGCTCGCCGGGCTCGGCGCGCCACACTGGGCGCCGGAGGCGCGCGCGGCAGTCACCGGCCTCAGCTTCGGCACCGGCCGCGCCCACATCCTCCGCGCCGCCTTGGAGGCGATGGCGCACCAGACCCACGATCTGATGCGCGCCTTCGCCGCCGACGGCGCGGCCTGGGAGTGTCTCAAGATCGACGGCGGAATGGCCGCGAACGACTGGATGGCCCAGGACCTCGCCGACATGCTCGATCTCGAGGTCGAGCGCCCCGCCTTCGTCGAGACGACCGCGCTCGGCGCCGCCATGCTCGCCGGCCTCGGCTGCGGGATGTTCGCGGGCCTGGAGGAAGCCGCCTCGATGCGCGGCGCGGTGCAGCGCTTCACGCCGGCGATGCAGGCGGAGGTGCGGGACCGGCGGGTGGAGGGATGGGCGAAGGCGGTCGAGCGGGTGCTTCGAGCGTGACCCGTCACCCCAGCGAAGGCTGGGGTCTCAGAGGGAGTTCGCGCAAGAGTCCCTGCACGCTGCATTGACCCCACCGACTTCTCGTCCTGAGATCCCGGCCTTCGCCGGGATGACGGTCTCGCTCAGACCTTGCTTCCGACGGCCGGCGAAGGGGCCCCCGCGCCGTCCGGCGCGACCCAGCTGTCGTCGATCATCTTGATGATGCCCGAGAAATCCTTGCCGCCGCCGCCGAGCCCCTCGGCGAAGCGGGTGTAGAGCTCCTCCGCGGCCGCGCCCATCGGCGTATAGGCGTCGGCGGCCTGCGCCGCCTCCATGGCAAGGCGCAGGTCCTTCAGCATCAAGGCCGCCGCGAAGCCGCCATCATAATTGCGGTCCGCCGGGGTTTCCGGGCCAACCCCGGGAACTGGGCAATAGCTGGTCATCGACCAGCATTGGCCCGACGCTTTGGACGAGATGTCGAAGAAGGTCTGCGGGTCGAGCCCGAGCTTCTGGGCCATGACGAAGGTCTCGCAGGTCGCGACCATCGATGCGCCGAGCAGCATGTTGTTGCAGATCTTGGCGGCCTGGCCCGCTCCCGCCGCGCCGGCATGGATCACGGCCTTGCCCATCAAGGCGAGCAGGGGCTCGGCGCGGGCGAAGGCCGCGTCGGTGCCGCCGACCATGAAGGTGAGGGTGCCCGCTTCCGCCGCGGCGATTCCGCCGGAGACGGGCGCGTCGACCATCTGGTAACCGGCGGCGTCCGCCTTGCCGATCTCCTCGCGTGCGGTGGCGACGTCGATGGTCGAGCAGTCGATCAGGATCGCGCTGGTCGGCGCGGTGCCGATGACGCTGGTCTCATAGACCTCGCGGACATGCTTGCCGGCCGGGAGCATGGTGACCACCGCTTCGGCGCCCTCCACCGCCTCCGCGGCCGATCCGGCCCGCGTGCAGCCCGAAGCCTCGGCCTTGGCGAGCGCCGCCTCGGAGAGGTCGAAGGCGCGCACTTCGTGCCCGGCCTTGGCGAGGTTCGCCGCCATGCCGCTGCCCATGTTGCCGAGCCCGATGAATGCGATTCGTGCCATTTGAAACTCCCTGGGGCGCCGGTGCAAATCCGTCATCCCAGCGCAGGCTGGGATCTCGGCGGGGTTTAGCTCTGTCTATGCGCCTGCGACATCTTGTCCTGAGATGCCAGCCTTCGCTGGCATGACGGTGTGACCCGAACTAGCGTCCAGTCCACTCCGCCTTACGCTTGTCGACGAAGGCGCTCATGCCTTCCTTCTGGTCCTCGGTGCCAAACAGGCCGTGGAACAGGCGGCGCTCGAAGACGATGCCCTGCGCCAGGCCGGTCTCAAAGGCAGCGTTGACCATCTCCTTGGTCGCGATCGCGGCGAGCGGCGCCATCGAGGCGATCGTCTCGGCGGTCTTCAGCGCCTCGGCGACGAGGTCCGCGGCGGGGACGACCCTGGCGACCAGGCCGGAGCGCTCGGCTTCCTCGGCGCCCATCATCCGGCCAGTCAGGCACATCTCCATCGCCTTGGCCTTGCCGACGGCGCGGGTCAGGCGCTGCGATCCGCCCATGCCGGGGGTCACGCCGAGCTTGATCTCGGGCTGGCCGAATTGCGCCGTATCGGCGGCGATGATGAAGTCGGCCATCATCGCGACCTCGCAGCCGCCGCCGAGCGCATAGCCGGCGACCGCGGCGATCCAGGGCTTGCGGGTCGCGGTGACCTTCTCCCAGCCGGCGAAGAAGTTGGACGAATACATGTCGGCGAAGCCTTGCGACGACATCTCCTTGATGTCGGCACCGGCCGCGAAGGCCCGCTCTGAGCCGGTGAGGACGGCGCAGCGCCGGCTGTCGTCCGAATCATAGGCCGCGAAGGCCTCGATCAGCTCGGCGAGCACCTGGCTGTTCAGCGCGTTGAGCGCCTGCGGACGGTTGAGCGTGATCAAGGTGACCGCGCCCTTCTGCTCGACCAAGATGGTCTCGTAAGCCATCGAACCTGCTTCCCGAAAAGAAACGGGCCGCCCGCTCTCGCGCCAGCGGCGCGGCGGACGGCCCCCCCCAAGTCTTACTGTGCGTCGGTCTTCGGCTCGGCCGCTGCGCCATCGCCGGTCGGCTTGGAGCCGGCATCGCCCCCGGCCGGAGGCGTGTCGCCGGTCGGCTTGGCGGCCGCGTCGCCCGCGGGAGCGGCGGTGTTGCCGTCGGTCGGCTTGGCGGCATTGGCGTCGGTCGCGTCGGCCGGAGCGGCCTCGTTCGCGGCCGGCGCAGCCTGATTGTTGGTCTGGTCATTCGCTTCGGCGCCGCTGTTGCAGGCCGCGAGCGCGAGCAGGGCAGTTGCGCCCAGCATCTTCGTCAGCGTCTTCATTAGTCACTCCCTATGGGTGCACGGTCTGGAACGGTGCGGCACGCATTCCTAATCGGCGCGATCCGAAAAGCAATCAGTCCGAGTCGGCGAGCTCGATCCAGGTCGGCGCATGGTCGCTCGCCCCCGGCCGGCCGCGCAGCTCGCGGTCCACGCCTGCGGCCTTCAGCCGGGACCCAGCGCGGTCATTGAGCAGCAGATGGTCGATCCTTATGCCCGCATTCCGCTCCCACGCGCGGCGCCAATAATCCCAGAAGGTGTAGATGCGCTCGTCGGGATGGAGATGGCGCAATGCGTCGGTCCAGCCTTGGCCGAGCAGCCTGCGATAGAGCGCGCGCGGCTCCGGCTGGAACAGGGCGTCGTCAAGCCAGCGCTCCGGCTTGTAGACGTCGAGATCTTCGGGGATGACGTTGTAGTCGCCGGCCAGGACGATCGGGCAATCGACCGACTGGAGTTCGGCCGCATGCGCGATCAGCCGCTCCAGCCAAGCCAGCTTGTAGGCGAATTTGTCCGTGCCCACCGGGTTGCCGTTGGGCGCGTAGAGGCC
The DNA here is from genome assembly GCA_023390415.1 of Pseudomonadota bacterium. Classification (GTDB taxonomy): domain Bacteria; phylum Pseudomonadota; class Alphaproteobacteria; order Sphingomonadales; family Sphingomonadaceae; genus Allosphingosinicella. Next base: position 45,801 of record JAEWCW010000057.1, read on the forward strand.
GCCGACCAGCACGCCGTTCACAGCCGCCTCGATATAGCGCGCCTGGCTGTCGTCCGCGTCGCCGGGAAGCGCGCGCCGGGTCTCGACCGGCTCAGCGCCGCGGGCGAGGATGGCGACTCCGTTCCACCGGCTCTGCCCCTGCCAGATCGCGCCGTAGCCGGCCTTCTCGATCGGCCCCCTCGGAAACTTCTCCTGCGGCGCCTTCAGCTCCTGCAGGCAGACGACGTCCGGCTTGGTCTCTGCCAGCCACTCGAGCAGCAATTCCAGCCGCTTGTTCACCCCGTTCACGTTGAAAGTCGTGATCCGCATGGCCGCTCAATGCGCGAGTGCGGCGCGGGGGTTCAGCCATTGGGTCCGAATCGGACCCAATGGACCCGCAAAGGCCTCTGCTCTGCTATATGTTTCCGGTGCCGGCACGACTCGCGGCTGGGGGCGCCGCGGCCGGCAGGCTGGGGGGACGGCATGAGCGATTCGAGACCGACGGAGCGCGAGGCTTGCGGCCAAGCGGCGACCGGAACACGGGCGGTCACGTCGGAGGACGTGCTTCGCGAGGAATATTGCTGGCTCTACGGCAGCGCCAACGCGCCCGAGGATGAGGCCGATTACTGCTCCAAGGTCCAGCATCAGGAGCAGGCGGCCTTGTGCCTCTCCGGGGGTGGAATCCGCAGCGCATCCTTCGCGCTCGGCGTGCTTCAAGCGCTCAGCCGGAAGCGGATACTGACCGGCTTCCACTATCTCAGCACCGTCTCGGGCGGCGGCTATATCGGAAGCTTCGTCGAGCGCTGGATCAGCGAGTCCCCAAGGGGCGCGGACGACGTCATGCATGGCCTCTCGGATCGTCGCGAGCGGCCCGAAATCAAGGCGCTCCGCGAATATTCCAACTTCATCACGCCGCGCGTGGGCCTCGGTTCGAACGACACCTGGACCGCGGTCGCGATCTCGATCCGAAACATCATCGTCAACTGGTTCGTGTTCCTGCCGCTCCTGCTCCTGGTCGCGCTGCTTCCGAACCTGTTCTACAGCGGCGTTCGCTCGGTGCCGATCGCCGTCGCCCGCCGATGGTGGTTCGATGAAGCGCTGCTGGCCGGAGCGGGGCTCTGCATCTTCCTGTCGGTCGCCTTCACCATCCCGCTGCTCGTCAGCTATCGGAGCCACCGCCTCGCGGTCCGACCGGGCGCCGGCGACAGCTGGCTGTTCGTCCGGGTTATCCTGCCCATCCTGATCTGGGCGACGCTCGGCACCCTCGCTTTGGCGCCGGAATTACTGGACGTTCTCGCCAAGGCGGAAGGCGGGATCGACACTGCCTGGCCTGCGGGCGGCAAGCTCGCCCTCGCCACCTTCGGTGCGATGCTTCTCGGCTGGTTATTGGCGGCATTCCGGGTGCAGGCTGAGAACCGCTCGACATTCTGGCGCGACGCGATCGTATGGCCGATGAGCTTCCTGTTCGTGTCCCTGTGGACGCTCGCGTGGCCGCTGCTCTTCGCTCGCGTCGTCGAGGGTCCGGACCCGAATTGGAATGCGGCGCTGCTCACGGTTCTCACCCCCTTGTGGCTCACGGGGGCGACGATGATGGCGGCAGTCGTGTTCGTGGCCTTTCGCCGCTCCCAGGGGCCGAGGATCAAGCCCGATGCCGATCGCGAACTGATAGCCCGTATCTCGGCGATCAAGTTCAAGCCGATGCTCGGCTGGGCCGTGGCCGGATTTTCGGCCCTTCTGCTCAGCGACATATTGCGGAGCTGGAATGCTGGCGACCTGTCGATCTCCTCGGTTATCGCGGCACTTGCCGGCGGCAGTGCGGTGGCCGGAGGCCGGAGCGCAAAGAGCGGGAATTCGCTGACCGAGTCCGGCGCCTCGCTTTTCCGCATCATCCCGATGTCGATGCTCATCTCGATCGCGACCTTTCTCTTCATCGTCGCGATGTTCGTCCTGCTGGGCGGCCTCGAATTCCGCCTGGCCGCCTTTCTCGAGAAACCGCTTCGAGCCGAGCTAGGCGATGTCCCGTGGCTCGACTGGGTCGATCCCTGGGTCGCGGCCCATTTCGGAATCGCTCTCGTGCTTTCGTTGCTGCTCTGGATCTTCTCGACGGAGATCGAGGCCAATCGCTTTTCGCTGAACGGCCTCTATCGCAATCGGCTTGCCCGCGCCTTCCTCGGCGCCGCGAGGGCAACGGCCGATCCGCCGCGCGATCCCAATCCGTTCACCGGCTTCGACAGCTACGACAATATCCGGATGCACCTGCTTCGCGGCGAGCCGGGCGCGGCGAGCGGGCCACGCGTCCTCTTTCCGGTGATCAATTGTGCTCTGAACGTGACCCGAAGTGAGAATCTCGCCTGGCAGGAACGCCAAGCCCAGCCTTTCATCTTCTCGCCGCTCTACAGTGGCGGGGGATCGCTGCGAGGAGGCGCCGGCGCCTATGTCTCGTCCGCCTGCTATGGCGGAAGCGAACCGGACCTCGCGCTAGCTTCGAGCACGGGCGTGACCCTGGCGACGGCGATGTCGATCTCCGGCGCCGCTGCCAGCCCGAACATGGGCTATCATTCGTCCGCCGCCACCGCCTTCCTGATGACGTTGTTCAACGTCCGACTCGGCGCCTGGCTGCCCAACCCTGCGCGCGCAGCCGATCTACCGGACGAGATGACTCGGTCCAGCCCGAGGAATTCGCTTCGTCCCCTCCTGGCGGAACTCGGCGGGTCAACCGACGATCGCGGGGAGGACGTCTACCTGTCCGACGGCGGGCATTTCGAGAATCTGGGGCTCTACGAGATGCTTCGCCGGCGCTGCACCTATATCGTGGTCAGCGATGCCGGCGCGGACCCCCTTTGCGCCTTCGGGGATCTCGGCGGTGCGGTCCGGAAGGCGAAGATCGATTTCGACATCGACATCGAGTTCGGACGGCTCTGCATCGCCAGGCGTGACCCCGACCCGATCCCGGAACCACAGCTTGCCTGGGCGATCGGCAAGGTGGCCTATCCCGAAGGCGGAACCGGGACGATCCTCTATCTGAAGCCGAGCTATTTCGACGACGAACTCCCGGTCGACGTCATTTCCTACGCGAACGAGAGCGCGACCTTTCCGCACGAATCGACGGGCGATCAGTGGTTCTCGGAATCGCAGTTCGAGAGCTACCGCAACCTCGGATTCCACTTCGCGGACAAGCTGGGCCCAGGCATGACCGAAGCGACCGTCAGGGCCTTCTTCCATGCGGCCGAGGAGGATTACACGACGCAGCTCAACCCGCAGCCGCTGCCGCCCGGGCCGGATCAGGTCCCGACGCCGGGCTAGCGCCTAGGCGTCGCCCTCGGCCGCGGCTTCCTCGCCGCCTTCGGCCTGGTCCTGGTACCAGGCCTCGACGGGCCCGGAGAGCTTGATCGTCACCGGATTGCCGTAGCGGTCGAGCGCCTTGCCGGCGGCGACCCGGATCCAGCCTTCGGAGATGCAATATTCCTCGACGTCGGTGCGCTCGCGCTCCTTGAAGCGGATCCCGACCCCGCGGCGAAGCGCGTCCCCGTCGAAATGCGGGCTCCGGGGGTTGATCGAGAGGTGGTCGGGGGGCGTGTCCGCCATGATGTTGAAGCTCCTGCTTATTGGGCGCGGGTGCGCGCGATATAGGCGTCGACCAGCTCTTCGAGCAGGTCGAGCGGTACGGCGCCGTTCTCGAGCACCGCTGCGTGGAAATCCCTGATGTCGAAGCGGCTTCCAAGCGCCTGGCGGGCGCGCTCGCGCAGCTCCAGGATCTTGAGCTGGCCGATCATGTAGCTGGTCGCCTGGCCGGGATTGTTGAAGTAGCGCTCCACTTCCTTGGCGGCGTCGCGCTCGGAGAGCAGGCCGTTGTCGCGGAAATATTGGATCGCCTGCTCGCGGGTCCAGCGCTGCGAATGGATGCCGGTGTCGACGACCAGCCGGATCGCCCGCCACAAGGCGGTCGAGAGCATGCCGAACTCGGAAATCGGCTCCTGATAAAAGCCCATCTCCTTGCCGAGCTGTTCGGCATAGAGGCCCCAGCCCTCCGAATAGGCGCCGTAGCCCCCGAAGCGGCGGAACTTCGGAATGTTCGGAAGCTCCTGGGCGAGCGCGATCTGGAAGTGATGGCCCGGCGCGCCCTCATGGTAGGAGATCGCCTCGGTTTGCGGGCGGAGCACCTGGTTCATGTCGGCGAGGTTGACGTAGTAGATGCCGGGGCGCGAGCCGTCCGCCGACGGCCGGTTGTAGAAGGCGACCGCGGCCGTGTCCTGCCGCCAGGTCTCGACCGCGCGCACCTCGAGCGGCGCCTGCGGCAGGCGGCGGAACCAGCGGGGCGCCGCCTCCATCACCTGGGCGATGAAGCGCCGCGCGTCGGCGAGATATTGCTGCCGGCCCGCATCGGTGTTCGGATATTTGAACTCCTGGCCCTCGTTGATGTGGCGGAAGAATTGCTGGAGCGTGCCGGTGAAGCCGACCTGGCGCTTGATCCGCTCCATCTCGCCATGGATTCGCGCGACCTGGTCCAGCCCGATCCGGTGGATCTGCTCCGCGCTCAGGTCGGTCGTGGTCGAGTTGCGCAGCCGGTTGGCATAATATTCGGCGCCGTTGGGAAGGCTCCAGGCGCCGTTGTTCGCGGTCGCGCGCGGCTCGATCTCGTCGAGCGTGCGCAGGAACGTGTCGTAGCCGCGGCGGAACGGGCCGGTCAGCGCCGCGCGCGCGTCCGCGATGAGCCGCGCCTTGACGTCGTCGGCGATCTGCAGCCGGCCGACCTTGGCGTGGAAATCGGCGAAGACGGCGCTGTCATTGCCCTCGGTGAAGGGCGCGCCGGTGAGGATTCGGCGGCCGTCGGCGCGCACCGGCGCGAAGTTGAAACGCGGTGGGACGATGCCCATCGCGGTCTGGCGCCGCATGTTGGCCGCGATCTCGTTCATCACCCGCTCGACCTCGACCAGGCGCGAGACATAGGCCTCGGCATCCTCGATCGTGTCGATGCGGTGGTTGTTGATCAGGAAGACCGGAATCGAGCCCATCGGGCTGCCGTTGGTCGAGGCCGGGAAATTGTGCCAGCGCCAGGCGAAGTTGCGCCGGGAATCCTCAACCTCCTCCTCGAACATCCGGTAGCTGATCCGGCCGGCGGGCGAGAGGCGGGCGGGATCGAATTCGGCGCGGAGCCGCGCGAGCTGGCTCTCGGCGAGCTGAAGCTGCTGCTGGCGATAGGCGTCCGTATAATCGTTGAGCCGGTGGTAGAGTCGCTTCGAGCCGAGGCTGGTCAAAGTCTGCGGGTTTGACGCGATCGATTCCTCGAAGGCGGAATCGAGGAAGGCCAGCAAACGCGCGTCCTCGGCCTGGGCGGAAGGCTGCGCCGCCGCAGTCTCGGGCGCCGGGCTGGGGGCGGTGGCGCAGGCGGCGGTTGCGAGGAGAAGGGCGAGGATCGGAAGCGGCTTCTTCAACATCATGTTCCTTCGATCGGAGGCGAGCCGTTCTTAGCGCGGCCTGCGCGCCCGTCTAGCGTCGTTGCGCTGTCCAGCAGGGGTCCCAGCTCGGCTCGGGCCCGAAGCGGCCGACAAGGAAGTCGACGAGCGCGCGGACCCTTGCGGTCGCGGCCCGCCCGGGCGGCATCACCGCGTGCAGCGCCGCCTCTTCGAGCGGATAGTCGGCGAGCACCGGCTCGACAGTCCCCGCCTCGAGCGCAGGCGCGGCGATGAAGGTCGGGAGCAGGCAGAGGCCGAGCCCGGCGGCCGCGGCGGCGAGCAGCATGTCGCCATTGTTGCTCCGCATCACCGGCGCGACCCGCACCGCCTCCCAGCGGTCTCCGACCCGGAAGCGCCAGGTCTCGTGGGCGTAGAGCAGGATGTCGTGCGCAGTGAGGTCGGCGGGGCGCTGCGGTCGGCCGTGCGCATCCAAATAGGCGGGGCTCCCCACCACCACCTTGCGCACCGGCGCAATCCGCCGCGCGATCAGGGCCGAGTCGGCGAGCTTGCCGATCCTCAGGGCGAGGTCGTAGCCGCCGGCTGCGAGATCGACATTGCGGTCCTCCAGCTCGACGTCCAGCTCCACTTTGGGGTGGGCTGCGGCGAATTCGGCGAGCGCCGGGGCGAGATAGCCGACTCCGAAGGAGAGGGGGGCGGTGACCCGCACCGGGCCGGCGATCTGCGTCACGGCCTCGGCCACCACCTCCTGCGCGGCCTCAAGGTCCGAGAGGATGTTCGACGCGCGCGCATAATAAGCCTCGCCGATGTCGGTCGGCTGGGCGCCGCGGGCAGTGCGGGTGAGGAGCCGCGCGCCGAGCTTTTCCTCGAGCCGCGCCACCCGGCGGGAGAGGACCGGCTTTGAGAGGCCCATACGCTCGGCGGCGCGGGCGAAGGAGCCGGTCTCTACGACCCGCACGAAGGCGAGCACGTCGACGAGGTCGGCGGTCGAGCGTTCCATCTAGCGCAACATCGCAATGCGTTTCATCGATCTTCCGACAACACTTCTAGCCCCCTACCTCCGCTGAGACAACCGCTTGAAAGGGGCTTATTGCCATGAACGTCCTCAATATCCGCTCGAGCGCCAACGGCGCCGGATCCGTTTCGAACCGCCTTGCAGACGCCTTCCTCGCCAAGCTCGACGGGGCCCAGGTCACCGTGCGCGACGTCGGCGCGCAGCCGCTGCCGCACCTCGTCCCCGAGACGGTCGCGGCGATCCGCGCGACGCCGTCGACGCCGGCCGAGCTCGAGGCGCGCGCCCTCTCGGACGCGCTGATCGCCGAGCTCCAGGCCGCCGATCTGATCGTGATCGGATCGCCCATGTACAATTTCGGCATGAGCTCGACTCTCCGGACCTGGTTCGACCATGTCCTGCGCGCCGGGGTCACGTTCCGCTACACCGAGGCCGGCCCCGAGGGCCTGCTCAAGGGCAAGAAGGTGATCGTGATCCAGAGCCGTGCCGGCCTCTACAGCGAGGGCCCGGCCGCCGCGATGGACAGCCAGGAGCCGCATCTACGCACGCTGCTCGGCTTCATGGGCCTCGACGAGGACGTTACCTTCGTCAGTGCCGAGAAGCTCGCTTTCGGTCCCGAAGCCGCCGAGGCGGCGATCGCGGACGCAGCCGCTACGCTCGATCGGCTCGCGGCGCAGGAGCCTGCGCTCGCCGCCTGAATACTTTCCCAGCAGCCGCTGGCCAGTCTAAGGAATATGAGATGATCGACATCCGCACATTCGAGAGCCTCGGCCATGCCGACCATGGCTGGCTCAACGCCCGCCACCATTTCAGCTTCGCCAATTATTACGAACCGCGGCGAATGGGCTGGGGCGCGATCCGAGTCTGGAACGACGACGAGATCGCGGCCAAGTCCGGCTTCCCGCCCCATCCCCATTCGGACATGGAGATCATCACCTATGTCCGGAAGGGTGCGATCACCCACCAGGATTCGATGGGCAACAAGGGCCGCACCGAAGCCGGCGACGTTCAGGTGATGTCGGCCGGGACCGGCGTCCGCCACGCCGAATATAATCTGGAGGACGAGCAGACCACCTTGTTCCAGATCTGGGTGGAGACCGACAAGCGCGGCGCCCAGCCGAGCTGGGGCGCGCGCAAGTTTCCCAAGACGGACCGCGCGGGGAGCTTCGTCACGCTCGCCAGCGGCTTCGCCGAGGACGAGGAGGCGCTGAAGATCAACGCGGCGGCCCGCGTCCAGGGCGCGACGCTGAAGGCGGGCGAGACGGTCGAGCTCGACGTCGAGCCGAGCCGCCACGTCTATCTCGTCCCGGTCGACGGCCGGATCGAGGTCAACGGGGTTGCCGCCAAGGCCCGCGACGGAGTCGCGGTGACCGGCGAGGAGCGGATCGCGATCCGCGCCCTCGAAGATACCGAGGTGGTATTGGTCGACGCCCGCTAAGGCGCGTGGTCAGGATCGGCGCCGCGTCGGCTCTTCGCCGGCGCGGCGTCCGGCCGTCTTCGCCGTCCTGCCCTTGGCGGCGATCGGCCGCTCGGCCAGGAACTCCAGGCCGACCATCTGCCCGCGCACCCAGCGCACCGCGCATCGGGTGAGGAAGCAGGAATCGAAGCTGATCTCGATCGTCTCGCCGATATGCGGGGCGATGTCCGCCTCGATCATCGCGCCGTGGCTCGAGACGTTGTGCACCGGAACCCGAGCGGTCCTGCCGCGGAACCGGATTTCGGCGCTCTCGCAGACGTCGGGGTGGCGCGTCTCCGACCTTTGATCGGCACGCCGCCGCTCCCGCCTCGGGATGGCGAAGCCCGCCAGGCTGGGTTCGCTATCGTTGCGGGCCATGCGCGCTTACACGCCCAGGTCCTGCGGCCCCTGCCGCTCCCAGGGTGCCTCCCAAGGCGAGGCGACATCGGACGCGCTTGCGACGTCTGGTGCCGTGCCGCCGCCAAGCTGGCGCAGGTCGTAGCGCTCGTCGAACGCCACTCCGATCTGCCCGGCACGCGACCAGCGCACCCGTCCGGCGACGGCGCCCCCCCTGCCGAGATCGAGCACCACTGGAAGATCCCGCTCCAAATCCTCTTGAGCCTCCAGCATCGCGCCCGCGGCAGAGACGTTGCGCAGTCGCGCGTGCTGCGAGCCCTCGGTCCAGTGGATCACAGCGGTCCAGAGCAGGGCCTGGCGCGGCGGCCTGGGCTTGACCTGGCGCGGCTCGGGAGCGGCGTCCTTGCCCCTCCCGCGATCCCCGGCGATCACAGTCTCGGTGAAGAATTCCAGGCCGATCCGCGGGCTTCGGACCCAGCGCACCGTGCAATCGGTGCCGATGCAGCCTTCGAAGGCGATCTGCACGCGCTCGCCGATATGCGGCGCGATATCGGCCTCGATCATCGCGCCATGGTTCGAGACGTTGGTGACCCGCACCTCATAGTCAGCGTCGCGGAATCTCAGCGACGCGGTCTCTGAGACCATGACCTGCCGCTCCTCGCGCCGCTGGTTCGAGGTTCGCACCTCCGTGCGGGCGATGGCGAGGCCGGCGAGGTTCGCCTCGCCGCGAGGGGCCTTGTCGCCGCGCCTTACCACCAGCGCCTGCTCATCTCCGGCCAGCTTCGAACGCACCTCGCGCATCGCCAACTTCCTTCCAACGGACGGTTGGCGCGCCTTATGCCCCTCAAATGCTTTCCGTTTCGCTACCGGGGCCCGTCGCGCCGGAAGCGGTCCTCCTCGTAGCGCTCGTCGCGGATGATCTGGCGGTAGCCGCCGTTGCGGCCCCTGAGGCCGAGCAGCCCGAACAGGCCGAGCAGGCCGAGCATCCCCCAGTCCCAGAAGCTCTCGGATTCGCGCACGGTCACCGACATGTCGTTGCCGTAAGGCGCGGTCGGATCGGCGAAGCCGTTCGGATAGGGAACGTCCGCGGGAAGCTCGATCGGGGCGGGCGCCGGGGCGGGGGCAGGGG
>JAEWCW010000185.1 GCA_023390415.1 Pseudomonadota bacterium
GAGTCGGCGTGTAGCCGACCCGGGTCTGGGCGAAGAAGGAGCGGACGTCCTCGTAGAGCCGGTTCTGCGGGATGTTGTGCTCGAGCGTGGTGTTGCCGTCCTGGATGATGGTGAGGTCCATCCCGAAAAGCGAACCGCCCTCGGCCACCACCGCGAGATTCTCGGCCCGGGCAGCAGCGACCACCTGCTGGCGCTGGTCGCGGCGCGGCTGGTTATAGTTCTTGATCGAATGCGCGCCCTGCAGCCGCAGCCGGCGGACATGGGCGAGCGCGTCCTCATAGCTGTCGATCAAAGCATAGCGGCCGGGGCTTCGCGCGCCGTAGACGATCTCGCCCGAAGAGAAGGTACGCGGCGCGAGGATGATCCCGGCGCGCTGCATCTCGCCGGCCGAGAAGATCTCCGACGCGGTCGAGCTCGGATCGTGGACCGTGGTGACGCCGAGCGCGAGATGGGCGTGGGCAGACCAGTTCTGCTGCGGGACGAGATCGTCCTCACCCTGCGGCCCGTGGGCGTGGCCGTCGATCAGGCCCGGGATGATCGTGCGCCCGGCGACGTCGACGGTGCGCGCGCCGGCCGGGATCTGGACCGAGGCGCGCGGGCCGACCGCCCGGATCCTGTTGCCGTCGATCAGGACGACTCCGTCCTCGATCACGCCGCCGTTATCGCCGTTCATCGTCACGATCCGCGCGCCGACGAGCGCAACCTGGCCCTCCGGCCGGTCCGCGCGGGTCGAGACGGCGAGCGAGACGCCCTGGCGCGGCGCCGCGTAGCTTCCGCCCGGCGCGGTGCGGATCATGTTCGCGACGTCGGCCGAGTAGAAGGTCGGGCCGAGGCTCCAGCCGACGGTCCGACCGCCGTTCGCGAAGTGGAAATAGGCGCCGCCGTCCGCGGTCGCGCGGGTGACCGGAAGCTGGCCGCCGCGCGCGGAGACGTTGAGGGTGGCAGCGCCCGGCGCGAACGGCATGACGAAGACGTTGTAATTCTCGCGGAAGGCGAGGTTGCGCCCGTCGGGCGACACTTCGTAGCCGATCGCCATCTGGCCGCCGGCATGGACTCGGCGGTCGGCGCCATTGAGATCGGTGCTGATCAGCCGCCGCTGCTGCTCCTCGCTCACCTCCATGAACACGCGGTCGTTGGCCGCGCCGAAATGGGGATTGTCGCCGTTGCGGGTCAGGCGGACCGCGTCGCCGCCGCCTGCGGGCACTCGAAACACGCCATTGTTCTCGGACCAATTGTCCGAGGTGAGATAGCCGCCACCGCCGCGCTCGAAGACGATGGTCTGGCCGTCGGGTGAGAAGCGCGGGCGGCGATAATGGCCGGGCTCGCGGGTGACGGTGCGCAGGTCGGAGCCGTCCGCGGAGACGGTCCTGATCTCGCCGAGCCGCTGGTCGTTCCAGCTGACGAAGGCGATCCGCGAGCCGTCGCGCGACCAGCTCGGATAGAGCTGGAAATCGCCGTCATTGGCCGCGAGCAGCGGCTGCGGCGCGGCATTGCCGGTCGCATCTCGCACCCAGAGCCGGCCGAGGCTCTCGAAGACGATCCGGCGGCCATCCGGCGACAAAGTCGCGAAGCGCGGCATGCGGGTGGTGACCGTGTCCGGCGCGACCTCGACGGTCGGCCGCGGCGGATCGATCACGTCGCGCGTGTCGGAGACCTGGAAGGGGATTTCGGCAAGACCGGTGCCGTCCGAGTTGATCCGACGGATGCGCCCGCCCGACCAGAAGACGATGGTGCGGTTGTCGGGCAGCCAGTCCATCTGCGGATAGACTCCGTGGACCGCCCAGGTCTCCTGGAGATCCAGGTCCATGTCGTCGTAGATCTTGCGCTCCTCGCCGGTGCGCAGGTCCTTGACGAACAGGCGCGACTTGCCGCCCTGCCGGCGGACGAAGGCGAGCTGGCGGCCGTCGGGTGAGGGAGTCGGGCGGACCGCGCCGCCGGCGCCGCCCGCGACCTGGCTGCGCTCGCCGGTGCGCATGTCGTAGCGCTCGATCGCGAACACCTGGACGTTCGAATTCTGCGCATATTCGAAGATCGGACCGGGCGTCGTGTCGCGGCTGAAATAGATGGCGCTGCCGTCGGGCGCGAAGACCGGCTCGCCGAGCTCCTTCTGGTGCTGCGGGTTGGGCCGCTGGACGAGCTGGACACCCGATCCGGTGCCGCTGACATGGTAGAGCCAGATCTCGCCGGTGCCGAGCGAGCGCTGCGTCGTGAAGTGCTTGCGCGCCGCGATATACTGGCCGTCGGGCGACCAGGTCGGGCCGTTGAGCAGCTCGAACGTCTCGCGCGTGATCTGGCGGCGGCCCGATCCGTCGCGGTTCATCACCCAGATGTTGTCGCCGCCGCCGCGATCAGAGGTGAAGGCGATTTGATTGCCGTCCGGCGAGAAGCGCGGCTGCGATTCGAACGGAAGCCCATCCGAGATGCGCGTGGCGCGGCCGCCCTCGATGGGCAAAGTGTAGATGTCGCCGAGAAGATCGAAGGCGATGGTCCGCCCGTCGGGGCTGACGTCAAGGTTCATCCAGGTGCCCTCGCGGACGTCGATCCGGACCTGGCGGCGCGGCAGCGGCGGGTTGGCGACGTCCCAGCTCTGCGCGCTCTCATTGTTGCCTGAGCTCCTGCGGTTCTCGCGCTGCTGCGCGTCGGCGGGGGCCGCGACCAAAGAGGTGGAGGCGAGGAGCAGGCTGAAAGCGGCAATGCCTTTGATCATCTGAGGGACCTTCCGGAGGCGCAACGAGGAGCCGTTCGGTGCAACAGATTCCGGGCTCCGCGCAAGGCGGGAAAGACACTGCGCTGCAGCAAGAGAGTCGCTGATCGAGATCAAAGCCCCGGAACCGGCATGCGCGCGCTCCCGTTCGTTCTCGGTCCGCTCCGAAGAGGCGGTCCCGAACAGGGGATGTCGATGGCTGATGAGGGTACGCCGCCGGAGCTTTGGGGCGGCGTCGAATGCACGGTCGTCAGGCTTGGCGACTCATACCGCGACCAGTGCGAGGAAACCGGCCATTCTGCCCGCAGCGCCGACATCCACCTCCTCGCCGGGCTGGGCATCGAGGCAGTCCGCTACCCGATCCTCTGGGAAAAAGTGGCGCCAGATAGGCCCGACCGGCTCGATTTCTCCTGGACGGACGATCGGCTGGCGATGCTTCGCGAGCGCGGCATCGAGGTGATCGGCGGCCTGCTCCACCACGGATCGGGGCCGGCCTATACCGACCTTACCGACCCCGATTTTCCGGCGAAGCTGGCCGATTATGCGGCGCGGGTCGCCGAGCACTACCCCTGGATCCGGCGCTGGACCCCCGTCAACGAGCCGCTCACCACGGCGCGCTTCTCCGGCCTCTACGGCCACTGGTATCCGCACGGGCGCGACTATCCGACCTTCCTGAGATGCCTCGTCAACCAGTGCCGCGGCACGCTCGAGGCGATGAGGGCGATCCGCGCGGCGATCCCGGATGCCGAGCTCGTCCAGACCGAGGATCTCGGCAAGACCTTCTCGACCGCGCCGCTGCGTTATCAAGCCGCGCACGAGAATGAGCGGCGCTGGCTGAGCCTCGATCTGCTCTGCGGCCGGGTCGATTCGCGCCACCCCTGGCTCAGGATCCTGCGCGATGCAGGCGTCGGCCAGACCGACATCAAGGCGTTCGAGAGCGGCGAGGGTCGGCCCGACATTCTCGGGATCAACCATTATCTGACCAGCGAGCGCTTCCTCGATCACCGCACGCACCTCTATCCCGGTCACCCGGCCGGCGGGAATAAGCGCGATTCCTATGTCGATGCCGAGGCGGTGCGGGTGAAACGGCTCGAGGCGGATACCGGTATCGCTCCCCGGCTGCGCGAGGCCTGGGCGCGCTACGGGATTCCGCTCGCGATCACAGAAGTCCATCACGGCTGCCACCGTGACGAGCAATTGCGCTGGTGCGCCGAAGTCTGGGCAACTGCGGGCCGACTTCGCGAGGAGGGCGTGGACCTTCGCGCCGTCACGCTCTGGTCCGCCTTCGGCAATGTCGACTGGCGCACTCTGCTGACCGAGCGGCGGGGCTTCTACGATCCAGGCGTGTTCGATGTACGCGGCGACGGGCCGCCCCGGCCGACGGTCATCGCCGCTGCCGCCAAGGCTTTCGCGCGAGGCGAACCCTTCGATCATCCCGCGCTCGATTCACCCGGCTGGTGGCGGCGCCCGCCGCGGCTCTACCCGTGGAACGGCGCCTGCAAGCCGATGGACTGGCGCGGCCGCAAATTGCTGATCACCGGCGCGACCGGCACGCTCGGCCGGGCCTTCGCACGCATCTGCGAGGAGCGGGCTTTGCCCTTCTGCCTCACCGCCCGCGACGAGCTCGACATTTGCGATCCGGCCTCGATCGACGCCGCGATCGAGCGCCACCGGCCCTGGGCGGTGATCAACACGGCCGGCTTCGTCCGGACCGCCGATGCCGAGCGCGAGCGCGAGTCCTGCTTCGCGTGGAACGCCGATGGGCCCGCCCACCTCGCCCGCGCCTGCGCCGAAGCGGGGATCGGCCTCGCCACCTTCTCCTCGGACCTCGTGTTCGACGGCTCGCTCGGCCGTCCCTATCGCGAGGAGGATCCGGTCAGCCCGGTCGGCGCCTATGGCGAGTCCAAGGCGGAGGCCGAGCGGCGGGTGCTCGAAGCGATGCCCGAGGCGTTGGTCGCACGGACATCCGCCTTCTTCGGCCCCTGGGACCGCTATAATTTCGCCTGGGGCGTGGTCTCGGCCCTGTCCGCGGGCGAGACCTTCCGCGCAGATCCGGTGGCGACGGTTTCGCCGACCTGGGTGCCAGATCTCGTCCATGTCGTGCTCGACCTGATCGTCGACGGCGAAGGCGGGCTTTGGCACCTCGCCAACCAGGGCGCCCTCAGCTGGTACGATTTCGCCCGCGCGGTCGCCCAGGCTTGCGGCTTCGATCCGAACTTGGTGGAGGCAGCGCCCGGCGAACGCGAGAGCGCGACGATGCTCGAAAGCCGACGCGGCCAGCTCCTTCGGCCGGTGGAGGAAGCGATCGCCGAGTTCGCGCGCATCGTCGCGCCCGTGCTCGACGCCGAGGCGCGGATCGCTGCCGAATGATCAGGGAAGCCGGGCGCCGGGCAGGAGTTCGCGGCGGACGCGGAGCGCGCGCATCGCGATCCGGATCTCGTAGAGGAAGAGGACGAGCCCGGTGATCAGCAGCAGCATCGTGATCACGAACAGCAAAGCGACCGCATTTCCGAAATTGATGTGCGTGAGGTCCGAGACGAACAGTATCGCCACCACGAGGCAGGTGAACAGCGCGCTCGCGGTGCAGGCGCTGGTCGCGTAATTGGCCGCCGTCATCCGCCGGTCGAGCAGCAGCAGCTCCGCCGCGGCGCGGGCGCGCTGATCCTCATTGTAGGAGGAATATTCGGCCTCCAGCAGCCGCGCGCGGTCGACGACCCGGGCGAGGCGCTGGGCGACGACGTTGAGGATGGCGCCGATCCCGGCGAGGAGGAAGACCGGCGCGATTGCGAGCTGGATCAGCTGGGCGATCTCGAGCACCGGTATCGTCTGGTTCATCGCCCGGCTTCTGGACGAGCCGGGCGGTTCGGGCAAGCCGCGCGCGGGGGCGGCGCGGCGATCAGGCGTTCGGGGCGACCCAGCCGGCGACGAGATAGAGGGCGATCGCGATCGGGCCGAGGACGAAGAGACTCAGCACCGCGGCCAGGCGGACGACGGTCGTGTCGACGTCGAAGGTGCGGCCGATTCCGGCGCAGACGCCCATCAGCTTGGCGGAGCGGCGATCGAGAGCGAAGCGGTTCATTGCGAGGTCCTGATATTCGAATGGTGTGGAGGCCGGTCGTTCAGACGAGCTGGGCGACCGGGCCGACCGCGGCGGAGACCAGCATCGCGCTGGTGATGAGGGCCGCGAAGAGCGAAACCGCGAACTGCGGAACGTTGGTGAAGGTCATTTCTAGTCTCCCTTTGTGCGGCTGCCGGTCCATCCGGCGGCCATGCCCTGATTGAGCAGGGAGCGTGCCAAACGCGGAAAATGGCTGATAACCGCCATTTTCCGCGTGACAGTGGAAATTGTCTCGCCTGGCGTTAGCGAACTAGTGGTGAAATTTCCCACCTGTTGGCCTGCGCCGTGGCGCGTTGCGCAGGGCGGGCCGCCTCCTTACTTGCAGTACGAAATCAAGGAGAGACGTGAATGGCGAACAGAAGCGGCCCGATGGCCTGTCCGGTGGACGGGACGACCCTGGTGATGAGCGAGCGGCAGAATATCGAGATCGATTACTGCCCAACCTGCCGCGGCGTCTGGCTCGACCGCGGCGAGCTCGACAAGATCATCGAGCGGAGCGGCGTCGAGGCCGCACCGCCCCCGCCCCCGGCGCCCGCCGCGCCCCAGGCGCCCTATCCGCCGCAGCCGCCCCAGCCGCATTATGGCGACCCCTATCGCGGCCAGGATCCCTATTACGGCCGCAAGCCCCACAAGCGGCGCAAGAGCTGGCTGGAGGAAATCTTCGACTGACGAGCGGCGTCAGGTCGCGCTGTTCGCGGGGTTCAGGCCGGCGGCGCGAAGCTCGCGCTTTAGCCGGCCGGTGAGCCACAGCCACCACATCCTGAAATCCGCGCGTAGCGACCATAAGGGATAGGTGAAGGTCGCCGGCCGGTTGCGCTCGACCGCGAAATGCGCGGCCCAGGCGAAGCCGTAGCCGGCGATCGGAAGCGCCGCGAGCAGCCACCAGCTGCGCGTCGCCAGCGCGCCGAGCATGATCAGGACGACCAGGCTGGTCCCCGCATAATGAAGCGCCCGGGTCCCCGGCTTGGCATGCTCGCGCAGGTAATAGGGCCAGAATTCGGCGAAGCTGCGAAAGCGTTCGCTCATGCCGGAACGCGGCTCCTCCGGTACAAGGCATGGGCGACCACGCCGCCGAGCAGCGGCGCGGCGACGGCGCCGATCTGCAGCACAAGCGGATGGGGGATCATCATGATATTGGCGATTCCACCGACCACGACCAGGCCGGCAACGACCCAGATCGGCCAATCGCGCTGCGAAACGGCGGCGGCGACATAGCCGCCCACCGCGGCGCCGAGGAACCAGGCGAGCGCAACGATGAACAGGACCAGGGGCGGCATCGACTGGATGAACGAGCCGATCGCCTCATAATCGCGGAGATTGAGGTCGCTCGGGACCGGGTAGAGGCTGTGCCCGCCGAGATCGACGATCCAGATCGTCGCGAACGCGA
Source organism: Pseudomonadota bacterium (assembly GCA_023390415.1). Taxonomy (GTDB): domain Bacteria; phylum Pseudomonadota; class Alphaproteobacteria; order Sphingomonadales; family Sphingomonadaceae; genus Allosphingosinicella. The sequence goes on from JAEWCW010000185.1 coordinate 7,210, forward strand.
CCACAATCCCCGCCAAGAGCCCAAGGAAAATCCGCATCGCCCCCTCCCTATTGCTGTGTCCCGGAGGGGGCATAGCATAGCCGCGCGGACGCAGCCTAGGCGTTGACGACCTGGCCGCCGTTCGGATGGAGGACCTGGCCGGTCATGTAGCTCGAATCCTCGCAGGCGAGGAACAGGAAGCTCGGCGCGACCTCGTTGGGCTGGCCCGGACGGCCCATCGGCGTGTCCTTGCCGAATTCCGGGATCTTCTCGGGCGGCTGGCCGCCGAACGGATTGAGCGGGGTCCAGATCGGCCCGGGCGCAACGCCGTTCACCCGGATTCCCTTGTCGACCAGATTCTCGGCGAGCGAGCGGGTGAAGGCGGTGATCGCCCCCTTGGTCGAGGAATAATCGAGCAGCAGCTTAGAGCCTTGGTAGGCGGTGATCGAGGTGCAGTTGATGATCGCCGCGCCTTCCTTGAGGTGTGGGCGCGCGGCCTGGGTGATGAAGAACATCCCGAAGACGTTGGTCTGGAAGGTGCGCTTCAGCTGCTCCTCGGTGATGTCGGTGATCTCCTCGTCGGGATGCTGCTCGCCGGCATTGTTGACGAGCACGTCGAGCCGGCCGAGCTTCTCGATCGTCTCGGCGACGGCGCGGTCGCAGAAGTCCTTGTCGCCGATGTCGCCGGCGATCGTGATCGCCTTGCTGCCCTCGGCTTCGACGATCTGTTTCGTCTTCGCGGCGTCGTCATGCTCGCAGAGGTAGAGGATGGCGATGTCGGCGCCCTCGCGCGCGAACAAAGCGGCGACGGCGCGGCCGATGCCGCTGTCGGCGCCGGTGATCAGCGCGACCTTGCCTTGGAGCCGACCCGAGCCGGGATAGCGCGGCTCCCAGTCCGGCTTCGGCTCGAGCTCGCTCTCATGTCCCGGGAGGGCATCCTCGTCGATCATGTCGAGAGTTTCGGTGTCGTCGCTCATGGCGTCACTCCTTCGCCGCGATGCCCGCGCCTTCTTCGCTGAAGGCCTCGATCAGCGACACGTCCCGACGCTGCTCGTCGGGGATTTGGTTGCTCGGCTCATCGCGGACGCCGTCGCCGGGATGCTTGGACATCTGGTTCTTCTGGTTGGCGCTCGAATTGATGTTGGCATGGCAGTGCTGGCTGACGGACATTGGGTCTCCGGTGGCTGTTTTGCAGCAACAACCGACGCGCGAGCGCTGCGTTCCCCATATCGAAAAACAGGTTGTTATTTATCGATTATCGATATATTCGGCATCGATCTTCGGTAAGGGGAGACGTGAAATGACATCTTCCACCGGGCTTCGCCTGGTCCACGCCCTACTGGCGCTTCTGATCTGGCTGAACATCCTCGCCCTGGTGCTCTTCACCGGCGTGATCGTCCTGACATTCGCTGCCGCGGACGTGATGAGTGCAGCCCTGGCCGAAAGCCACCCCCAGGCGCGGATTGAGCAGCTCGTCAGCGCCGTGCGCCTCACCATGCTCATCGGAATGGCCATGGTTCCCCTCGCCCATCTGCTGCTCACCCGCCTGCGCGCAATCGTCGCGACGGTGGCGGCGGGCGATCCCTTCGTCCCGGACAATGCCGGCCGGCTGACCGTGATCGCCTGGGCGCTGCTCGGGATCCAGGTCTGCGATCTCGGCTTCGGGGTGATGGCCCGGACGCTCGCTCGGGACGTCGAGGGCTTCGAATGGTCGTTCGGGCTGACCGGGTGGCTGGCGGTCGCCTTGCTGTTCGTGCTCGCCTCCGTCTTCCGCCATGGGACGCGCATGCGCGACGAGCTGGCGGGGACGATCTGAGATGGCGATCCTGGTGAAGCTCGACGACCTGCTGCACGCGCGGCGGATGACCTTGACCGAGCTTGCCGACCGCGTCGGGATCACGGTCGCGAACCTGTCGATCCTGAAGACCGGCAAGGCGAAGGCCATCCGTTTCTCGACGCTCGAGGCGATCTGCGCGGTGCTCGGCTGCCAGCCGGGCGACCTGCTGTCCTATGAAGAGGGGGGAGAGAATGGCGACGACGGCAAGGATTGAGACGAAGCGGGGGCCATGGCGGTGGATTGTCGAGGCCGCGCAGGCGGTGGCCGAGGTCTATCGCAAGGGCTTCGTGCTGATGCTGGCCGTGCCGGCGGTCGCGGCGATCGCGGTACTGCCCGAACTGGCCCAGCATGTCGCCGAGATCGCGCTCGGCATGTTCAAATCGCGCGATTCGTTCATCGCGCTCGCGAACGACCCGACACGCATGGCGTTCGGCGCGGTCAAGGTGGCGGGGCTGATCCTCTGCATGCTTGCGGCGGCGCGCTATTGGGCGTGCGAGGGATCGCTGAAGCGGACCTTCGCGATGCCGCTTCGTGACGTCGGCCGCACGCTGTTCGCCGTCGCGCTCAACGTCCTGGTCAGCCTTCCGGCCTCCTATGGCGCGGTCCCCGCGGCGCTTCATTACGTGCTGGTCGCGATCGGCTGGATCCTGTCGCTGCTGCTGCTCGCTTATGCGGTCGGCGCGGCGATCGGCGACCAGGAGATGACGATCGGCCGATCGCTGAAGCGGGGCTGGCGCTTCGTGCCCTGGATCGCGTTGCTGGGCGCCGCCGCTTACCTGCCGGCCATGGCGCTCCATATGGGCGCGCACTGGCTTGCCATCGGATCTCCGGAGCCGATCGTATGGCTGGTGATGGGGCTCGACGCGCTCGTCGTCGGGCTGCTCGCCACGCTTGTGGGAAGCGCGCTCTACGTCGCCTACCGGAGAAGTGGGTTCTAGCGGGCGTCCCAGGCGCTCGGACGGCGGTCGGGCTCGGGGAGGCGGATGTCGGCCGGGCGGAGCTCGGTCGGCGCGGCGCCGGACTGGCGGCACTCGGCGACCACGATCGGGAAATCGAGGCTCTCGTGGCGGGCGAGCACGGTGTCGGTCGCAGCGAGGCAGGCCTCGCGGCTCTCATAGCGCGTCTCGGCGAGCGCGACGGGCTGGCACGGCGCCTCGCCTTCGCCGCAGCCGAGGATCGCAATGACGTAGAGGACCGGGTTCATGGCCTGCTAAATGTCTGGTCGAAAAGGCCGTTCCTCGTTTCGTCGCATCCGGTTGGCGGCGCCCTCCTGGGAACCTATCTTGAGGAGGATGGCTTCCACCCCCGATCAGGCGGGCGCGGGCGACTGGCGCGTGCTGCGCCGCTTCCTGCCCTATCTCTGGCCCGCCCACGCGCCGGCGCTGCGCGCGCGGGTGGTGATCGCGGTCGCTTTGGTGCTGCTCGCCAAGGGCGTCTCGCTCTCGACCGGCTTCGTCTACAAGGCCGCGATCGACCGGATGTCCGCGGGTATGTCGGAAGCGGTCGGGCTCGCCGTGGCCCTGGTCGTCGCTTATGCCGGCGCGCGCTTCGCCGGCGTCCTGTTCGAGAATGTGAGGAACGCGATCTTTGAGCGGGTCGGTCTCGACGCCGCCCGGCGCTTCGCCGACAGTGTCTTCCGCCACATCCACGCGCTGTCGCTTCGCTTCCACCTCGAGCGGCGCACCGGCGCGCTCACCAAGATCGTCGAGCGCGGGATCAAGAGCATCGACATGATGCTCTATTTCCTGCTCTTCAACATCGCCCCGACGATCGTCGAGCTGGCGGTGATCTGCGTCATCTTCGGGGTCAAGTTCGGCGCCGGCCTGGTGGTCGCGACGCTGGCGATGGTCGCCGCCTATATCGCCTTCACCCGCGCCGTCACCGAGTGGCGCGCCCGGCTCCAGCGCGAGATCAACGAGCTCGACAACCGCACCGTCGGCCGCGCGGTGGACAGCCTGCTCAACTACGAGACGGTCAAATATTTCGGCGCCGAGGAGCGCGAGGCCAAGCGCTACGACGAGGCGCTTCGCGGCCTCAATGAGCGCTCGATCAGGAACGAGGCCTCGCTCGCCTGGCTGAACATCGGCCAGTCCTTCATCACCAATGCGATGATGGCGGGCGCGATGGGCTACACCGTCTGGGGCTGGAGCCGGGGCTGGTTCACCACCGGCGATGTCGTCCTGGTCAACACCTTGCTTGCCCAGCTCTTCCGGCCGCTCGACATGCTCGGCTGGGTCTATCGGACGATCCGCCAGGGACTGGTCGACATGGAGCAGATGTTCGGCCTGCTCGACACGCCCGCCGAGGTCGCCGACGCGCCCGGCGCGCCGCCGCTGCACGTCAGCACCGGCCATGTCCGGCTCGAGAACGTCCACTTCGCCTACGATCCCGAGCGGCCGATCCTGAAGGGCGTCGACATCGAAGTTCCGGCGGGGAAGACCGTGGCGGTGGTCGGGCCGTCGGGCGCGGGCAAGTCGACCCTCTCGCGGCTCCTGTTCCGATTTTACGACCCGCAGCAGGGCCGGATCACGATCGACGGGCAGGACATTGCCGCGGTGACTCAGGAGAGCCTGCGCGCGGCGATCGGAATCGTCCCGCAGGACACGGTGCTGTTCAACGACACGATCGGCTACAATATCGGCTACGGCCGCGAGGGCGCCTCCCAAGCGGAGATCGAGGCAGCTGCGCGCGGCGCGGCGATCCACGATTTCGTGACCAGTCTGCCCGACGGTTATGAGTCCATGGTGGGCGAGCGCGGGCTCAAGCTTTCGGGCGGCGAGAAGCAAAGGGTGGCGATCGCCCGAACCCTGCTCAAGGACCCGCCGATCCTGATCCTGGACGAGGCGACGTCGGCGCTGGACAGCCGAACCGAGGCTGCAATCCAGGAGACCCTTCGAAGCGTCACCGCCCGCCGCACCGCCATCGTCATCGCCCACCGCCTCTCGACCGTGGTCGACGCCGACGAGATCATCGTCCTGAACGAAGGCCGCGTCGCCGAGCGCGGCACCCACGCCCGCCTGCTGCGCAAGAACGGACTCTACGCAGAAATGTGGGCCCGCCAGCAGGCCGAGCGCGAGGAAGAGGAAGCGCAAGCCGCGGAGTGACGAGGCCGCTCCTGTTCAGCTAGCTGACTTTCAGCTAGACTTGCGCGGGGGAGAGAGCCGATGTCGTTATTCGCGTTCGCATTCTCGATCATCTTCGCGCCGCAGGAGCCGGCCGCAGTACCGTCGGCCGAACCGCCCAATTCGCCGATCGTGGTCACCGGCACGCGGCCGGAGCGTGATCCGCGCGGCGGGGTCGAGCAGCCATATCCGGAGACCGACCGAGTCCTGCTCGGATCGCGGATCGCCCGCCGGGTCGAGCGGCGGCCGTTCCGCTCGGTTGCGACCGAGAGCGGGCTCGCCGGAATGATCGGAAATAGCGGCCATGGCAGCTGGGACGGCACCGGCAGCTCAAACCATGCAGTGCGCACGCGCCTCGTCACCGAATGCGTCGCCGATCACGAGCAGGTGAGCGAGGCGGTCGCCTGCATGCTGTTTCGGGTGAAGCGCAATACCGAGGCCGGAGACTTTGATTCCGCGCGTCAAGCGCTGGTTCCGCTGCTGGAGCGGCGGCACATGACGTCGTGGGAGCGCTATTATGTCGGCCATTATGCCTATCGGCTGGCCGAGGCGACGGCAGACGATGCCGGCCGCGCCCAGGCGCTGCAGATGATGCTCGAAAGCGGCCGCTTGCCCGAGGACCAAGGCGTCCGCGCCCGGCGCGTCCTGGCGTCTCTGCAGAACGGCCCGCGCTAAGGCCTGCGCCTGACCCTCAGCGCTGGTCCGGCGGCAGGGCTTCGTCGCGGAGGCGGGCGACCAGCTCGTCGAGGCTGAGGATCTCCTGCCTCCCTTCGGCGCCGAGACGGCGGAGGGCGATGGTGCGCTCCTCGGCCTCGCGCTTGCCGACGACGAGCAGGTTAGGGACCTTGGCGAGGCTGTGCTCGCGCACCTTATAGTTGATCTTCTCGTTGCGAAGATCCGCCTCGGCGCGCAGCCCGGCCGCCTTCAGCGCCTCGACCACCTCCAGCGCATAATCGTCGGCGTCCGAGACGATCGTCGCGACCACCGCCTGGACCGGCGCCAGCCAGAGCGGGAAGCGCCCCGCATGGTGCTCGATCAGGATCCCGATGAAGCGCTCGAACGTGCCGAGGATGGCGCGGTGGAGCATGACCGGGCGGTGGCGCTGGCCGTCCTCGCCGACATAAGTGGCGTCAAGACGCTCCGGCAGCACGGTGTCCGCCTGGATCGTGCCGACCTGCCAGGTCCGGCCGATCGCGTCGGTGAGGTGGAATTCGAGCTTGGGCGCGTAGAAGGCGCCCTCGCCGGGAAGCTCCTCCCAGCCATATTCGGCGGTGTTGCGCCCCGTCGCGGCGACGGCGTCGCGGAGGATCTGCTCGGCCTTGTCCCACTCCGCGTCGCTGCCGAAGCGCTGCTCGGGCCGGAGCGCGAGCTTGATCGCGTAGCTTTCGAAGCCGAGATCGCGATAGACGCTGTCGAGCAGGTCGCAGAAATCCTTAATCTCGTCGATCAGCTGGTCCTCGCGGACGAAGATATGGGCGTCGTCCTGGGTGAACTGGCGCACCCGCATGATCCCGTGCAGCGCGCCGTGCGGCTCGTTCCTGTGGCAGCAGCCGAACTCGGCCATCCGGATCGGCAGGTCGCGATACGACTTGATGCCCTGGCGGAAGATGAGGACGTGGGCCGGGCAGTTCATCGGCTTCAGCGCCATCAGGTCCGCGTCGCCGGAGAGGATCGGCGCGTCGTCCTCGGTCGAGGGGATCTCGTCGGGGACGACGAACATGTTCTCGCGATATTTGCCCCAGTGACCGGACTGCTCCCACTGCTTGGCGTCCATCAGCTGCGGGGTCTTGACCTCCTCATAGCCGGCGGCGTCGAGGCGGCGGCGCATATAGGCTTCGAGCGCGCGCCAGATCAGGTATCCCTTGGGGTGCCAGAACACGCTGCCCTGCGCCTCGGGCTGGAGGTGGAACAGGTCCATCTCCTGGCCGATCTTGCGATGGTCGCGCTTGGCCGCCTCCTCGAGCCGGACCAGATGCGCGTCGAGCTGCTTCTTGTTGAGCCAGCCGGTGCCGTAGATGCGGCTGAGCATCGCGTTCTTCTGGTCGCCGCGCCAATAGGCGCCGGACACGCGCGTCAGCTTGAACGCCTGCGGATCGAGCTTGCCGGTCGAGGCGAGGTGCGGGCCGCGGCAGAGGTCCACCCATTCGCCGGTCCGGTACATGGTGATGGTCTCGTCGGCGGGGAGCTCCATCACCCACTCGGCCTTGAACGCCTCGCCCTGCTTCTCGAAGAAGGCGCGGACGTCATCGCGCGACCACACCTCGCGGACGAGCGGCTCGTCGCGGGCGATGATGCGCCGCATCTCCTCCTCGATGGCGGGCAGATCCTCGTCGGTGAACGGGCCCCGCTCGGGCGCCGGCGCGAAATCGTAATAGAAGCCGTCCTCGGTCGCCGGGCCGAAGGTGATCTGGGTGCCGGGGAACAGGTTCTGGACCGCCTCCGCGAGGATGTGCGCATAATCGTGGCGGACAAGCTCGAGCGCGTCGGCCTCGTCGCGCGCCGTGATCAAAGCGAGCTCGGTGTCGCCCTCGAACGGGCGCATGATGTCGCGCACCTCGCCATTGACCCGCGCCGCGAGCGCGGCCTTGGCGAGGCCGGGCCCGATCGCTGCAGCGACGTCGGCCGGCGTGGTCCCCGGCTCGACCTCGCGAACCGAGCCGTCGGGAAGGGTGATGCGGAAATGCTGCGTCATGGCGGGGCATGTAGCGATGCCAGGCGATTTGCTCCAGCCCCGAACCTGCTTGCGAAGCGGGCGCGGGCGTTGCAGTCTCGCGTCGGGGACCGATGGGGGAAAATCAGATGGACGCGACGACCAGCGCAACGCCCGAGGGCGGGCGTGCCTTCGAATTTACCGGCCGCTGGCAGGAATTCCTGCCGATCGCGCTCACCAACCTGCTGCTGACCATCGTCACGCTCGGAATCTACCGCTTCTGGGCGAAGGCGCGCGAGCGCCAATATTTCTGGAGCCGGACCCGCTTCCTCGACGACCATCTCGAATGGACCGGCACCGGCAAGGAGATGTTCCTCGGCTTCCTCATGGTCTTCCTGGCGCTGATCCCGGTGATCGGCCTCATCTATCTCGCCATGTACCTGTTCACGGGCAACGAGCTCGCCAAGCTGCTTGGCGGGCTGCTCATCCTCGGCGTCTATCTCGGCCTGGTCTACATGACCGGAGTCGCTGTGCTTCGGGCGCTTCGCTACCGGCTGAGCCGCACCTACTGGCACGGCATACGCGGCGGCAGCGAGGACGGCGGCTGGGGCTATGGCTGGTCCTACATGTGGCGGACCTGGGCGACGATCCTCTCGCTGTTCATCGCCCTCCCCTGGGCGCAGACCCGCCTGTGGAACGCGCGCTTCAACAAGATGAGCTTCGGCCAGCACCGATTCCACGCGGAGGCGACGACCGAGGGGCTGTGGAAGCGCTGGCTGATCATCTACGCGGTGATCGCGGCCGTCTTCGTCGTGATGATTGGGTTCGCGATGTCCATGCAGGGCCTCAGCGAGGCGGAGATCCAGCAGAGGGCAGGCAGCGGGCTGTTCATCATCCTGCTGATCTTCGTCGGCTTCTACATCGTCGTGCCGATGGCGGCGCTCGCCTATTTCGCCGCTTATTACCGGCAGGTTGCAGGGGCGACCTCGGTGGCCGGCATTCGCTTCCGGTTCGAGGCGCGGACGATGGACTGGCTGTTCCTGTTCCTCGGCCATATCGGCCTGATCATCATCACGCTCGGAATCGGCGCATTATTCATCAGCTACCGCAATTATGCCTTCGCGGTCCGCCATCTCGATGCCGAAGGCACGGTCGATGTCGCCGCGCTCACCCAGTCCTCGACCCGGGCGCCAACCGACGCCGAGGGCTTGGCCGACGCCTTCGATATCGGGGCGATCTGAGGCTCGGGTGACCCAGGCCTGGCTCTATGATGGCGCCAGTGCCGTGCGCCACGCGGTCGAGGTCGGCTGCGAAGGCGAGACGCTCGTCGTCCGTTATGCCGACGGCGAGACCAGCCGGATCGACCGCGGCCGGCTCGCCCATGTCGACAGCCGCGGCGACTTCGAGGTCTACGGCCTGAATGGCGTCGACGGCTGGCGGCTCGGCGTTCCGAAGGATTTCGGCGAGGGGCTGCTTCCGCCGCGGCGACGCTACGGGCGCTGGATCGATCGCATCGGCCTGTGGAAGGCTGCGGCCGCGGCGGCGCTCGTCTCCGTATTCGTCGTGATCGGCGCCAGCTACCTGCCCGCTCTGATCGCGCCGATCCTGCCGAAGGCAATGGAAGAGGCGGTCGGCGCGCCAGTCATGGCCGGGCTCGACGGCCGCTTCTGCTCGACTCCCGAGGGCGATGCCGCGCTTAGCCGGCTGAGCGCCGCGCTTGCGCCGGAGATGGGCGACCTCGACGCGCGCATCGTCTCGATCCCGATCGTCAACGCGGCAGCGCTTCCGGGCGACCATGTGCTGATCTTCGAGCCTTTGCTCCGGCAGGCGGACGGGCCGGACGAGGTGGCGGGGGTGCTTGCCCACGAGATCGCCCATATCGAGAACCGACACGTCGCCGAGGCGATGGTCCGCCAGCTCACCTTCGGCCTGTTCGTCGCGATGGTCGGTGGCAATACCGGCGCCAATCTCGAGACCTTCCTCGGCGCGCGCTACAGCCGGAGCGCCGAGGCGGAGGCGGACGAGGATGCGATCCGGATGCTCCAGCGGGCCGGGATCTCGCCTGCCGGCGCCGCCGATTTCTTCGCACGGGTCTCGGATGACGAAGAGCAGCTGGGGGTCCTCGGCCAGGGCCTCTCCTACATCTCCACCCATCCCGATCCCGCCGCGCGCGAGCGGCGCTTCCGGACCGCCGCTGGCGCCCGCGGCTACAAATCGCCGCTTTCGCCGGCGGAATGGCAGGCGCTGCGCGGCATTTGCGGCGTCAAGGCGCAGGCGCCCTTGCGCTGAGCGATTGCCGCGGGCCGGCCACTGTGATTTGGGGACCGGATGACCGAGATGCTCGATGCCGGCGCCGGCCGCAGGCTGGCCTTCCGCCGCCGTGACGGCCGCGGGCCGACGATCCTGTTCCTCCCCGGCTATGCCTCCGACATGGAGGGCGGCAAGGCGAGCGCGCTCGACGCCTGGGCGGACGAGCAGGGCCGCGCGATGCTCCGCTTCGATTATGGCGGCTGCGGCGCGAGCGCGGGCTCTTTCGAGGCGCAGAGCCTGGAAGACTGGCGCGATGACGTCTTGGCGGCGATCGACTCCGTCGAGGGGCCGGTGATCCTGGTCGGCTCGTCCATGGGCGGCTGGCTGATGCTCCTGGCGGCACTGGCGCGGCCGGAGCGGGTCGTGGGGATGGTCGGGATCGCCGCTGCGCCCGACTTCACGAGCTGGGGCTTCACCGAAGCGGAAAAAGAGACGATCCGCCGCGACGGCCGGCTCGAGCAGCCCTCGCCCTATGGCGACCTTCCGACGGTGACCAGCCGGACCTTCTGGGAGAGCGGTGAGCGCAACCTGCTCCTCGGAGGCAAAATCGCGATCGACGTTCCGGTTCGGCTCCTGCACGGCCAGCGCGACGCCGACGTGCCGTGGCGGAACTCGCTACTTCTTGCCGAAAGGCTCCGTTCAGCCGACGTGCAGACGATTCTGGTCAAGGACGGCGACCACCGCCTGTCGCGCGATCCGGACATCGCCCTCCTAATCGCGACGGTGGGCACCCTGCTGGAGAGCCTGTGACCCCGATCCTCATCGCATTCGGCCTCGCCCAGGCGGCCGCGACGACGCCCGCGGCGCCGGCCACCGAGCAGGCCCGCTTCCGCACCTGCGCCGAGCAGGCGCGCACCGCCCCCGAAGCCGCGATCGCCGCCGCCAATGCCTGGCGGGCCGAGGGGGGCCGCTTCGAGGCCCGGCAGTGCCTCGGCCTCGCCTACGTCGCGCTCGGACGCTGGCATTCGGCCGCGACCGTCTACGAGCAGGCGGCGCGCGAGGCCGAGACCGCGGACGAGCCCCACCGCGCCGATTTCTGGGTCCAGGCCGGCAATGCCTGGCTGGCTGCCGAGGAGGGCGCCAAGGCGATCCAGGCGTTCGACGCGGCGCTTGCCACCCCGCACCTCTCCGACGAATTGCGCGGCGAGGCCCATCTCGACCGGGCCCGGGCCTTGGTCGCGCTCGACAATCCCGCCGCCGCGCGCGTCGACCTCGATCGCGCGCTCCAGCTCGTCGCCGCCGACCCGTTTGCCTGGTATCTGTCTGCGGGCCTGGCGCGGCGTCAGAACGACATGGCGCGCGCCGCGACGGACATCGCCCGCGCCCGGGAGCTCGCACCCAACGACCCCGACATCCTGCTCCTCGCCGGGACGCTTGCGGGGCTTGCCGGCAACGGCGCCGAGGCCGAGCGTCTCTACCGCCAGGTCGCCGCCGCGGCGCCGGACAGCGAGGCCGGCCGGGCAGCGACCGCGGCGCTGAACACGATGCAGGATGCTGCGCCGGCCCCGGCACCTTCGACACCCGCACCCCAGACGGCGCCGCAGCCGCCTCAGCCCAGGTAGAATTCGATCGTCGTCACCACCCGGACCTTCTGGAACGGGGAGTCGCGGCCGGATCCTTCATTGTCGTCGCCGTCGCGCGCGGTGATCGAGAAATAGCCCTGGGTCGCGGACCGGATCCCGCGCACGGCATTGCCCGAGTCCCGCGCAAACTGCTCGGCTCCGCGGCGCGCGTCCCTCGTCGCCTCGGCGATCATCGCCGGCTTGACGTCATTGAGGCGCGTGAAGCTGTAGACCAATGACGAGCTCTCATCGATCGCAACCCCGTCGCGGATCAGCTCGAACTGGCGCGCATCACGTCGTTCGTTCGCAGCTGCAGCTGGCGGCGCACCGTGATCGAATTCACGCCGCGATTGCTGTCATAATATTGGCTGACCGTGGCCCCGGCATCGGTGAGGTCCTCGGCCCGGAACCCGGCGCGACGGAAGAACGCCGTTACCGTCCGCGCATCCTCCTCGACCGCATTGCGGGCGGCGGCGAGATCCGTGTCCTGCGCGGAGAGCGAGATCGTCCAGGTCGCGAGGTCTGCCGTGACGTTGCGTTCGGCAAGGCCGCGCACTGTGACGGCGCGGTCGGCCATCCGTGCGCGGCGAATGCCGTCGCCGAGCAGATAGCCGCCGGCGACGAGTCCTGCGGCCAGGATCAGGGCCGAGACGACGAACAGGATGTTGCGGTTGAAGCGGGAGACGATCGCCATGATATCCTCCACCGGAAGGCGGTCGCGGGCAAATCCCCCGACGGCCCAGCGGCAGAAGTGCGCCCACACCGATGAACCGTGCATTTATAACGACGAACTGAGGACGGCCCCGTGAAATATCTCCACACCATGATCCGCGTCTCCGATCCCGAGGAGACGATCCGCTTCTTCGAGCTGCTCGGCCTCAAGGAGGTCCGGCGGATGGAGAATGAAGCGGGGCGCTATACGCTCATCTTTCTGGCGGCGCCGGGCGACGAGCAGGCGCAGATCGAGCTCACTCACAATTGGGACGAGAAGGGCTATTCCGAAGGGCGCAATTTCGGCCACGTCGCCTACCGGGTCGACGACATTTACGAGACTTGCCAGCGGCTGATGGACGCCGGCGTGACGATCAACCGCCCGCCGCGTGACGGCCACATGGCCTTCGTCCGGTCGCCCGACAATATTTCGGTCGAGTTGCTCCAGGCCGGCGGCAGCCTGCCGCCCCAGGAGCCCTGGGCCTCGATGCCGAACACCGGCCACTGGTGAGCCGGGCCGGCGAGGCGTATTAGGGGCTGATGATCGAGATCGTTCGAATCCCCGTCCTCAGCGACAATTATGTCTGGCTGGTGCACGAGCCGGGTTCGGGCGAGACGGTGGTCGTTGATCCGGCCGTCGCCGATCCGGTGCTTGCCGAGGCGGAAGCCCGCGGCTGGCGGATCACGCAGATCTGGAACACGCACTGGCACCCCGATCACACCGGCGGCAACCAGGCGATCAAGGACTCGACCGGCTGTACGGTGACCGCGCCCGCGGCCGAGCATGCGCGGATCCCGACCGCCGACCGCTTGGTGCGGGAGGGGGACAGCGTCTCGATCGGCGCGATCGTCGGCCGGGTGCTTGAGGTGCACGGCCACACCGCCGGCCATATCGCCTATCACCTGCCTTCGGAGGGCGCGATCTTCGTCGGCGACACCTTGTTCGCGATGGGCTGCGGCCGGCTGTTCGAGGGCACGGCGGCGCAGATGCACGCGAACATGCAGCGGCTCGCCGCGCTTCCCGGCGAAACGCACGTCTATTGCGCCCACGAATATACGCTGGCCAATGGCCGATTCGCTGCAGCGGCCGAACCTGACAATCCTGCGGTCGCGGAGCGGCTCGAGGCGGTCGTGGCCGCGCGCGCCGACGGCAGGGCCACGGTTCCGACGACGATCGCGCTCGAGCGGGCGACCAACCCGTTCATGCGGGCGCGCTCCGTGGAGGAGCTCGCCGAGCGCCGGGCCGCGAAGGACAGTTTCGTCGGCTGAAGCGTTTCAAGGGGGCAGAAGGAGGAGAGTTCCGATGAGACGGTTCATCCTGCCGTTCGCGGCCGCCGCGGCGCTTGGCGGCTGCGCCATGTCCGATGGCCCCGAAGCGGCCGCTGCGACGTCCGCCGACGACAGCCGCGCCCTGGCCGAGGCCCTTGCGGGCCGCACCGCAGGACCGCCGCAGCAATGCGTGCAACGCAGCACCCTTCGCGGCAACCGCGGCTATGGCGAGGGGACGATCGTCTTCGAGGGCCCGGGCGACACGCAATACGTCAACCGTACCCGGAGCGCGTGCCCTCGCCTCCGCCCCTGGAACGCGATCCGGATCCGGTCGATGGGCAATTCGCTCTGCTCGAACGAGTTGGTCCAGGTGTTCGACCCGACGACGGGTACCGAATATGGCGGGTGCAGCCTGGGCGAATTCACCCCGTACAGGCGCGAGCGCTGATCACTTCTTGTAGAGTGCGTCGAGCCGCTCGCCGTAGACGGCCTTGATCACGTGGCGGCGGATCTTGATCGAGGGCGTGAGCATCTCGTTGTCGGTGGTGAACGGCTCATCGGCGAGGATGAACCGGCGCACCTTCTCGATCACCGAGAGGCCGGCATTGACCCGATCGACCGCCGCGCCGATCGCGCGCAGATAATCGGGATCGTCGCGCAGCGCCTCGGGCGTGCGGGCGGACTTCCCCTTCCCGGCCGCCCATCCGGCAGTCCACTCCGGATCGGGGACGATCAGGCCGACGATGTAGGGCCGCTTGTCGCCCGCCACCATTGCCTGGGCGATCTCCGGCTGAAGCGTGAGCATGCCCTCGACGCGCTGGGGCGCGACATTGTCGCCCTTGTCGAGGACGATCAGGTCCTTCTTCCGATCGGTGATCGCGATCCGGCCGCGCTCGTCGAAATGGCCGATGTCGCCAGTGTGCAGCCAGCCGTCGACAATCGTCTTCTCGGTCAGCGCCGGGTTGCGCCAGTAGCCATGCATGACGAGCTCGCCGCGCACCAGGATCTCGCCGTCCTCTGCGATCCGGACCTGGGTCCTCCCGAGCGGCGGGCCGACCGTGTCCATCCGGATCCCGGCCTTCGGCCGGTTGCAGCTGATCACCGGGCCTGACTCGGTCTGGCCGTAGCCCTGGAGCACGGTGAGCCCGATCGAGTGGAAGAAAATGCCGACGTCCGGGTTGAGCGGCGCGCCGCCGGCGACCATCGCCTTGATCCGGCCGCCGAATCGCGCCGCGATCTTCGGGCGAAGCGTCCGGCCGAGGATGAAGTCCATGGGCTTGTCGAGCAGCGGCACGCCGCCGCGATAATCGCGCTCTCCGATCTGCAGCGCGCGCTTCATCAGATAATTGGTGAGCTTGCCCTGCTTCTCGACATTGTTGAGGATCCGCTGGCGGAGCACCTCGAACAGTCGCGGCACGACGACCATGATCGTGGGCCGGACCTCCTCGATGTTGGAGGCGAGCTTCTCGATGCCTTCGGAATAATAGATCTGCGCGCCGAGCCCGATCGGGAACATCTGCCCGCCCGTATGCTCGTAGGCGTGGCTGGACGGGAGGAAGGAGAGGAAGATCTCGTCCTCCCAGCCGAAATCCTCGGAGATGACCTCGACGCAGCCCTCGACATTGTGGAGCAATGCGCCGTGATGCTGCATCACGCCGCGCGGCGCCCCGCCGGTGCCGGACGTGTAGATGATGCAGGCAAGGTCTCCCCGGCCCACGCGCGCCGCAGCAGTCGCGCGACCGGCGACGTCCTCCTCTCCACCCGCCACCAGCTCGGCCCAGTCGTGGCACTGGAAGCCCTGGCCCGCACGGACCGGCTCCATCGCGATCACATGTTCGCAGGCGGATTGGTGCGCCGCCGGAAGCAGCGGCTTGGCGAGCTTGGCGCCCGAGACGATCACCGCGCGGGCGCCGCTGTCGTCGAGGATATGCTGGTGATCGCGCTCGGTGTTGGTCGTGTAGGCGGGGACGGTGACGCAGCCCGCGGCCATGATCGCGAGGTCCGAGATCAGCCATTCCGGACGATTCTCTGAGACCAGCATCACCCGATCACCGGGCGTCAGGCCGACCTTCTCCAGCGCGGAGGCTAGCCGCGCGACCTGCCCCGCGGCCTCGCGCCAGCTCGTCGATTGCCAGGCGCCCCCCTTCTTCGCCCAGAGAAAAGGCGAATCGCCCTTCTCCGCCGCGCGGGTGAAGAACATGGAGACAAGATTCGGAAAATGTTCGAACTGACGCATGGTCCCTCCCCGGGGCCGGCGCGGTTTCCGCGCTCGGAACGAGGTTTCTTAGCCGATTGAAGCGCCTTGGCCAGCCCGCGCGTCTCGGCTACGGCCCCGGGACCCAAAGACTGCGAAGGCCCGCGATGTTGAGGAACCTGCGTCTGTTCTGGCTGTTCGCCGCGCTCGCCGTCGCGGGCTGCACCACCGTCCCCGACGAGCCCGCCGAGCGCCACCCGATCTACGTCACCGCGGCCAATCCACTCGCCGCCGAGGCGGGTATGAATGTGCTTCGCCGCGGCGGAAGCGCGGTCGACGCGGCGATCGCGGTCCAGGCCATGCTCTCGCTGGTCGAGCCGCAAAGCTCCGGAATCGGCGGCGGCGCCTTCATGACCTATTATGACGCGGGAAGGCGCCGCGTGACCGTCTATGACGGCCGCGAGACCGCGCCCGCGGGCGCGACGCCGGACATGTTCGTGCGCGCGAACGGCGAGGCGATCCCGTTTGCGGAGGCGGTGGTCTCAGGCCGGGCGACTGGCGTTCCCGGGGTCGTGCGAATGCTCCACCAGGCGCACGGCGAGCATGGCTCGCTTCCCTGGAGCAGGCTGTTCGACGATGCCGAGCGGACCGCGCGCGACGGCTTCGTCGTCAGCCCGCGGCTCGCGCGGATGATCGCCGGCAGCTACCCGCAGAACCGGTCCGCCGACGTCCGCGCCTATTTCGCCGAGGCCGACGGCACGTTGCTCGACGCCGGAGATCGCCTGCTCAACCCGGCCTATGCCGATTTCCTGCGCCGCCTCGCCGCCCAGGGTCCGGACGCGCTCTATCGCGGGCCGACCGCGGCGCGGATCGTCGCAAAGGTGCGCGAGGGCGCTCTGCCCGGCAGCCTCACCCTCGACGATCTCACCGGCTACCGCGCCGTCGAGCGTGAGCCGCTTTGCCGCACCTATCGTATCTATCTCGTCTGCGTTCCACCGCCGCCGTCCAGCGGCGTGGCGCTGCTCCAGCTGCTCGCGATCCTCGAAGGCACGGACATTGCCGGACGCGGCCCCGCCGACGCCCAGGCCTGGTTCCTCTTCGCGGAGGCGAGCCGGCTCATGTATGCGGACCGGGACCAATATGTCGCCGATCCGGCCTTCGTCTCGGTGCCGGTCGCGGGGCTGCTGGATCCGTCCTACGTCGCCCAGCGCCGTCGCATGGTCGGCGACCGGGCCGGCCAGCCGCCGCTCCCGGGGACGCCGCCCGGTGCGCTCGCCGCGGCGCCGGATTTCACGATGGAGCCGGCCGGCACCACCCATTTCGTCGTCGGCGACGCTGAGGGGAACGTCGTCTCGATCACCTCGACGGTGGAATCGATCTTCGGCTCCGGCCGCATGGTCGACGGCTTCTTCCTCAACAACCAGATGACCGATTTCTCCTTCCTGCCCCGCGACGCAAGCGGCCGGACCGCGGCCAATGCGGTTGCGCCGGGCAAGAGGCCGCGCTCGTCGATGACGCCGGCCATCCTGCTCCGCGATGGCCGGTTCGCCGGCGCGATCGGCTCGCCCGGCGGAACCGCCATCCTCGCTTATGT
>JAEWCW010000218.1 GCA_023390415.1 Pseudomonadota bacterium
GAGCGTAGTCGAGGGGCGCCCGCTCGGACTCAGTGTCAGCGCCCCTCGACTTCGCTCGGGACGAACGACTCCCTGTGCTTCAGTTCGTCACCGCGGCGCCATCCGGATCGCGCCGTCGAGCCTCACATATTCGCCGTTGAGGTACGGGTTCTCCGCCATGAAGACGGCGAGGCGGGCATATTCCTCGGGCTGGCCGAGGCGCTTCGGGAAGGGCACCTGGGCGGCGAGCGCGTCCTTCACCTGCTGCGGCATCATCGCCACCATCGGAGTCTCGAACACGCCCGGGAGGATGGTGTTGACCCGGATCCCCTCGCCCATCAGGTCGCGCGCGATCGGCAGCGCCATGCCGAGCACGCCCGCCTTTGACGCGCTATAGGCCGCCTGGCCGATCTGGCCGTCCTGCGCCGCGACCGAGGCGGTGTTGACGATCAGGCCCTTCTCGCCGTCCTCGAGCGGCTCCAGCGCCGCCATGCCGGCCGCAGAGGCGGAAAGGACGCGGAAGGTGCCGATCAGGTTGATCTGGATGGCGAGTTCGAATTGGTGGATCGGGTAGCGCTTGATCTCGCCGGTCTGCTTGTCGCGGCCGACCGTCTTCACCGCATTGGCGACGCCGGCGCAATTGACGCAGATCCGCTCCTGGCCGTGCGCCTCGCGCGCCTTGGCGAAGCCGGCGTCGACCGCCTCGTTGGAGGTGACGTCGACCTGGCAAAAAATCCCCCCGATCTCCGCCGCGACCTTCTCGCCCTTGTCCGCGTCGCGGTCGAAGATTGCGACCTTCACGTCCTTGGCGGCAAGCGCGCGGGCGGTGGCCTCGCCGAGGCCGGACGCGCCGCCGGTGACGACCGCGGCGATATTGCTGTCGAGCTTCATGTTCTCTCCCTCTCGTTGAGCGGTCAGTAGAGCCAAGCGGCGGCCCTCGACAAGCACCCGCGCTCGGCCCGTTCATCTTGTATTATGCATTACAATGCATAATTATGCAGCATGACCTGCTCGCCTGACAGACCTTGGGGCATTCACCCGGCCATCCGAATCGACGAGGATTGCCCACGCTGCGGCTGGACGGCGCCGGGCCCACGCCGTGACGCCCGGACGGCGGCGGCCAAGGTGTGGACGATGCCCGAAGACCGCATCGCAGCCTGATCCGTTTCGGCCGCGCAACCGGGCGCGATTTGGCGCGTTCGGCGGCCGTGGCTGATACAGCTTCCTGTCGGAGTCTCACCTCCCCGCTCCTCGAACCGGGCCGCAATTGCTGGCGGGTCGAGCGCGCGGGCCGCGCTGCGCTGATCGTCGACGCAGCCGATTATTATCGCCACGCGGTCCAAGCCATGATCGAGGCCGAGCATCAGATCATGCTGATCGGCTGGGACTTCGACACCCGGATCACCTTGATCTACGACGAGGAGCCGCCCTGCGGCGCCCCTGCCACTCTCGGCGCCTTTCTGACCTGGCTCGCCGACCGCAAGCCGCACCTCCAGATCCACATCCTCGCCTGGGACCAGGCGCTGCTCAGCGTGCCCGCCCGCGGCACCACCTTCCTGCGGCTGCTGCGCTGGCGCTTCGACTCCCGGATCCACGTCAAATGGGACAGCCTGCATCCGCTCGAGGGGAGCCACCATCAGAAGATCCTGACGATCGACGATCGTGTCGCCTTCTGCGGCGGCATCGACATGACCGACACGCGCTGGGACACGCGCGCCCATCGCGACGAGGAGCCGGGCCGCCGCCACCCATTTACCCGCCGCCGCTACGATCCCTGGCACGACGCGACCATGGCGGTTGACGAGGATGCGGCCCGTGCGATCGGCGACCTCGCCCGAATCCGCTGGGGGTGCGCGACCGGAGAGGACCTGCCCGTCCCTCCGCGATCGGACCATGATCCCTGGCCGGACGGGCTGGAACCCCATTTCCGCGACACCGAGGTCGCGGTGGCGCGGACCCGCGCAGCCTGCGGAAAGCTCGAGGAGATCCGCGAGATCGAGGCCTTGTTCGTTGACATGATCCGGAGCGCGCGTCGCTTCGTCTATGTCGAAACCCAATATTTCGCCTCGCGCGTGATCGCGGAGGCGATCGCGGCGCGGCTCGACGAGCCCGATCCGCCCGAATTCGTCATCGTCAACCCGCGCGAAGCATCGGGCTGGCTCGACGAGGCAGTGATGAGTCCCGCTCGCTACGAGCTGATGAAGGGGATCGGGGAGAAAGACAGGCTCGGCCGCTTCCGGATCTATTATCCGGTCACCAAGGGCGGCGAGGACATCTATGTCCACGCCAAGATCATGATCGTCGACGACCGTATCCTTCGCGTCGGTTCGGCCAATATGAACAACCGCTCCATGGGCCTCGACAGCGAGTGCGACCTCCTCATTGATTCCGCCGGCGACAAGGCGGCGCGCCGGACGATCGCCCAGCTCCGAAGCGACCTTCTCGCAGAGCATCTCGGAAGCGAGCCCGAGCATGTCGCGGCCTGCTTCGGAGAGACCGGCTCGCTGATCGGCTGCATCGAGACGATGCGCGGCGACGGCCGGACCCTGGTGCCGCTCCCGGCCGAGGAACCGGCAGAGCCGATGAAGAAGATGGCGCGCGCCGAATTGCTCGATCCCGAGGCCTCGAAAGAATCGTTCGAGCCGCGCCGCCGCCACCTGCTCCGCCGGCTTCGCGGCTAGGGCGCGGGGACGCCTGAGGGCGGGGCGGCACGCGCAGATGCCGAACGCATTCATCTCCGGTGCAGCCGCCGCGCCCGAAATCTCTCATGCTTCATTGGGGAGGTGCGGATGGCGTGTGCGACCGGGCGGGCGATCTGTGGTGCGGCCGTGGCCGTCTTCTTTCTGCCGGCCGGCTCGAAAGCGCAGAATTCCACCGAGCTCGTCCGGATCCAGGCGCTCACGCCCGAATGCGAGACCGCGAATGGCGACGAGATCCTCGTTTGCGGCCGCCGCGAGAGTCGCTCCCGCTACCGCCTACCCGAAGAGCCGGATCGCGGCTTCGATCCGGGCGGGGCGGTCGACAGCGTCTCGCGCGAGCGTCACCGGCTGCTGGGCCCGGCGCGGAGCGGCGCTGCCTCCTGCTCGCCGGTTGGGGCGAACGGCATGATGGGCTGCGCCGCGCTCCGCTTCAACGAAGACATCGAGCAATATGGCGGCGATCTTCCCAACATGCGCAACCGTTTTCGCGGCCGCCCGCGCTGAACCGAGGAACTGCCCTCTTTCCAATCCGTTGTGTGGGGACGAGGGAGATCTGAATGTCGCGTATTCCGACCAAAGCCATGCCGCACGCCTTCGCCCCCGAAGGCGAGGACACACAGGATATCGAGAAGCTCATCTATGACGATGGCGCGCCGAGCCTCGGCGAGCGCGCCGGCGCCGCCGTGAACAAGGTCGCCGGAAGCCGAGTCGCGCAGGTCGCGGCCGGGGCCGTCGTCGCCGGGGCCGTCGCGGCCGCCGTCGTTCGCAGCCGCCGCTCGGGTGCCGAGCAGAGGTCGGGCAAGTGATGCACGTCCGGATGACCGATCGGGTCGCGCCGCCGCGCGACCAGGCCACTTATTACGCCCAGCTCGAGGCCGGCGCGCGCTTCCTCGCCGCCGAGGCCGATTCGCGCGACGAGCGCGAGGAGCATCTGGCGATGGTGTTGCGCTATCGCCGGCTCGGGATGGAGGCGCGCGCAGCGGCGCGCTGAGGTTAGGCGAGGCTCTCGACGATCGTCACGTTGGCGAGCCCGCCGCCCTCGCACATGGTCTGCAGCCCGTAGCGCTTGCCCCGCGCCTTGAGCGCGTGGACCAAAGTCGCCATCAGCTTGGTGCCCGAGGCGCCGAGCGGGTGGCCCAGCGCGATCGCGCCGCCATTGACGTTGAGCTTCTCCGGGTTGGCCCCGATTTCGCTCAGCCAGGCCATCGGCACCGGCGCGAACGCCTCGTTGACCTCGTAAAGGTCGATGTCGTCGATCGTCATCCCCGAGCGTTCCAGGGCCCGGCGGGTGGCGGGGATCACCTCCTCGAGCATGATCACCGGATCGCCGCCGGTCACCGTCAGGTTCACGATCCGCGCCATCGGGGTGAGGCCATGCGCCTTCAGCGCGCGCTCCGAGACGACGATCACGCCCGACGCGCCGTCGCAGATCTGCGAGGCGTTGGCGGCGCTGATCCGTCCGCCCTCGCTCAGCAGCTTGACCGAGGCGATCCCCTCCAGGGTCGCGTCGAAGCGAATGCCCTCGTCGCGCGTGTGGAGGCTCTCATTGCCGTCCGCATCCGCCACTCTCAGTGGCACGATCTCGGCCTCGAACGCGCCGTCCTCGGTCGCGCGCGCGGCCTTGCGGTGGCTTTCCAGCGCGAACCGGTCGAGCGCCTCCTTCCGCATCTGGTATTTCTCGGCGATCATCTCTGCGCCGACGAACTGCGAGAACATCGGCACGCCGAACCTTTGCTGGATCCGCTTGGAGAAGGGGCCGGTGCCGATCCCGTGCTGCATCGGCAGGGTGACGGGGAGGCCCATCGGCACGCGGGTCATCGATTCGACTCCGGCGGCGATCACCACGTCCTGGGTCCCGCTCATCACCGCCTGGGCCGCGAACTGGATCGCCTGCTGCGAGCTTCCGCACTGGCGGTCGATCGTCACCGCCGGGACCGAGACCGGAAGCGAGGAGGCGAGCACCGCATTGCGGCCGACATGGAAGGCCTGCTCCCCCGCCTGGCCGACGCAGCCCATGATCACGTCCTCGACCGCCGCGGGATCGATTCCGGCGCGCTCGACCACGGCGTCGAGCAATTCGGCCGCCATGTCGGCGGGATGCCAGTCCTTCAATGCGCCGCCGCGCTTGCCCCCCGCGGTGCGGGCTGCGGCGACGATATAGGCTTCGGACATGGACCTGCTCCCTCGGTGGACGTGCCCCCTGCCTAGGGCCTAAGCTCGGCGCCCCGCAACCTCTCCGGACCTTCATGCCGCCGCAGCGACACCCTTCTTCGACCTCGCGCATCCAGAAGGCGGTGGTGATCGGCAGCATCCTGCTCATCGGGCTGCTCTGGCTGGTCGCGATCACCGAGCTGCGCGCCGAGGAACGGCGGACGATCGAGGCGGCGATCCGCGAGAACCAGAATCGCGCCGCCGCCTTCGAGCAATATCTGGCGCGGACGCTCGAGACCGCGAACCTCGCCGCGCTCCACGTCGCCGAGCTCTACGCGGACCATCGGCCGCTCGCCGAGGCGCCGGGCCGCCCTGCCCTGCTTGCGGACCGGGTCGCGAAGAATCCGATCTTCGCCGGCGTGGTCGTCGCGGATGCCAATGGCGACGTGCGCAGCACCACCTTCCGCGACGCGCCCGCGCTCAACATCGCGTCCTCGCTCACCTTCCGCCGCTTCCGCGACAATCCCACCGACGAAGGCCCGCTCATCTCGCGGCCCAGCACCTCCCCGTTCGCGGACCGGCCGCTGGTGGCGATATCGCGCCCGATCCGCGGCGATGACGGCCGCTTCGACGGGGTCGTGATCGTCCAGATCGTCGCCGAGCGGCTGGTCGATTTCAACCGCGGCGCCACCACCCGCCCGCGCGACCTCGTCTCCGTCATTCGCAGCGACGGGATCTCGCTCGCGCGCCGCCAGGGCCAGGCGCTCAGCTTCGGCGAAGACTTGCGCGGCGCCCGGGTGATGCGGGAACAGGCGGCCAATCCCCACGGCACCTATCTGGGGCCGAGCGCCATCGACGGAATCCGCCGCTTCTTCAGCCACCGCCGGCTCGAAGGCTATGGGGTCTTCGTGACCGTGGGGGTCGGCGAGAGCGACGTCGTCGCGGACGTCAGGGCAAGGACCCGCTTCGTGGTTGCCGGCCTCGGCGCGCTGACGATCACCGTCCTCGCCTTCGCCTTCTCCACGGTGCTCGGAATCCGCCGCCGCGAGGCGGTTGCGCGCGATCTCGGAATCGCCAATTCGCGGCTCAGCGAGGCGCAGAGGATCGCGCGGATCGGCGACTGGGAATATGATCCAAAGACCGGACGCATCCACCTCTCGGACGAGCTTTGCGACATGTATGGCCTGCCGCGGATGGAGGGCGAGCGCGACCAGGCGGAACTGTCTCCCTTCTTCCGGCCCTCGCAGCAGAAGGTCTGGCTGGAAGGAATCGACCGGACGGTGGCCGAGCGGCTGCCGCAGGAATGCGAGCTCGAGGCCGATCTGGCGAGCGGCCCCTCCTACCGGCGGGTCCGGATGGTGCCGCGGCTGGCCGCCGACGGGTCGGTGGACAAGATCGTCGGCACTGATCAGGACATCAGCCGCGAGAAGGAGCATCGGCGGCTCCGCGACCAGGTCGCCCATTCTTCCCGGGTCGAGGTGATGAACGCGATCGCGGCCACGGTCGCGCACGAGCTCGCCCAGCCGCTCACAGCGGCTTCCAACTATCTCGCAAGCGCCAAGATGATCTCGCAGCGGCGCCCGGCCGGCTTCGAAGAGCGGCTGCGCGACACGCTGGAACAGGTCGGACGGCAGATCGACGTCACCCGGACGATCGTCCGCCGCGTGTGGGAGATGGTCGCCAACCGGCGCAGCTCGGTCCAGCGCGCCTCGCTTGCCGACGCGGTCCAGGACGCGGTCGGCCTGGTCAAGATCGCCAACGAGCACCCCCATGTGCCGATCCTGCAGCAGCTCGCGCCCGACGCCCGCTATGTCCGCGCCGACAAGATCCAGATCCAGCAGGTGCTCACCAACCTCATCCGCAACGCCGCCGAAGCGGCGTCGGGCTCCGCCGAACCGCGCGTCGTCGTCTCCAGCCGCCTCGACGGCGACATGGTGGAGATCTGCGTCGCCGACACCGGCCCCGGCATCGATTCCGCGGTGCGCGACATCTTCAGCCCGTTCGCGACCACCAAGGGCGCCGGTCTGGGCCTCGGCCTCTCCATCTCGCGCATGATCGTCGATTCCTTCGACGGAAAGATCTGGGCCGATCCCAGCGGCGGCGAAGGCACCCGGATCTGCATCAGTCTTCCCGCGGGCGAGCCCGATAGCCGGGCTTGACGCGGGCGCCGCCCAGCTTCATTGTGTATCACCTACATAATACGCCAAGTCACCGGGAGGATTCATGAAACTTGTCAGCGCTATCGCGATCGCAACCGCGACTCTGGGGACCGCGTCCATTGCCCTCGCCCAGCCGCCCGCCGCGGCGCAGCCGGCAAACTTCGCGGCCCGCGCCGACGCGATCCTCGACGCGGCCTATCCGGCGGACGGCCCGGGCGCCGCGGTGGTGGTGATGCGCGGGGGGCAGATCGTCTACACGCGCGGCCGCGGCCTCGCCGATATCGAGGGCGGCCGCCGAATCGCTCCGGACACGGTCTTCCGCCTCGGCTCGATCACCAAGCAGTTCACCGCCGCCGTGATCCTCCAGCTGGTCGCCGAGGGGAAGGTCTCGCTCGACGATCCGCTGACCCGCTTCCTGCCCGATTATCCCCAGCCCGGCGGCTCGGCGACCATCCGCCAGCTGCTCAACCACACGTCCGGCGTGCAATCCTATACCGGGATCCCCGGCTGGATGGTCGAGGCGAACACCAACCGCGCCTACACCA
This sequence comes from Pseudomonadota bacterium, assembly GCA_023390415.1. Classification (GTDB taxonomy): domain Bacteria; phylum Pseudomonadota; class Alphaproteobacteria; order Sphingomonadales; family Sphingomonadaceae; genus Allosphingosinicella. Next base: position 7,534 of record JAEWCW010000218.1, read on the forward strand.
CCGCCGAATTGGTCGGCACCTTCCGCAATCTGCCCTCGCCGAGCCGGCCGGGCGAGACCTGGGACTATAACAACAGCGGCTATGTCCTGCTCGGTGCAGTGATCGAGGCGGTCACCGGCATGCCCTGGCACCAGGCGGTGGAGCAGCGCATCACCCGCCCGCTGGGCCTCACCACGATCCGCTATGGAGTCGGCGGCGAGGACGTGCCGGCGATGGCGCGGGGCTATACCGATGCCGACGGCCGCCCGGGCCCTGCGCGCCTCATCCACATGAGCGTTCCCCATGCGGCCGGCGCGTTGGTCGGGACGGTGGGCGATCTCGCCCGCTGGGCGCACGCACTCCATCACGGCCGCGTCGTCTCGCCGGAGCTCTATCGCGCGATGACGAGCCCGGCGCCGCTGCCCGGCGGGCGCACCCACCCCTACGGGTTCGGCTTGGGCCTCGCCGAAGTGCGCAGCCAGCCGGCGATCGGCCATGGCGGCGGCATCTTCGGCTTCAACACGGAGAGCGCCTACATCCCGTCGCAGGACATGTTCGTCGCCGTCTTCGCAAACAGCGACGGCCCTGCCACGCCCCCGGGCGTGGTCGTCCACCGGATCGCGGCGCTGGCAATGGGCGATCCTTATCCGGAATTTACCGCCGCTCCTGTCGATTTGCGGGCCCTGGAGCCGGCCTTCGGCGTCTACCGGGTCGGCGAGAATGGACCAAACCGCCACTTCTTCGCCCGCGATGGAAAGCTCTATACCCAGCGCGAGGGCGGCTCGGAACGCGAGGCGTTCGCGACCGCGGACGGCCGTTTCTTCTACGGCCCCAACGATTTCACCTGGTTCCGCCTCGCCGCGCGGCCGGACGGTACGCGGGTGATGGAAATGCACCAGCAGGGCGGCAATTCTGCCGAGCTCGCGGTCCGCACCGGGCCGATACCGGCGGCCCCGGCGGCCGTCGCGGTCGATCCCACCGTGCTCCGTTCCTATGTGGGCGCCTATCAGACAGCGGGTCCGCTCGCGACGATCGCCCTCACCGAGGCCGGCGGACTCACCATCCAGCTCGCCGGGCAGCCGGCCTTCCCGCTCCGTGCTGTCAGCGCGACCGAGTTCAACGTCGACCAGGTCGGGGCCCGGATCGTCTTCGAGAGCGAGGGCGGCCGAGCCACCGGCCTGGTCATCCACCAGGGCGGCCGCCAGCTTCCCGGACGGCGCACGGGCGGCTGAGCTATTCGACTCGGAAGTCGGTGACGATCAGCCGGGCACGGCCGGTGGCGAACACGCCGTGCCCGTAGCCGTCGCCGCCGCCGAGGACGAAGCCGACCTGGTCGGCGCCGGCGAGCGCTTCGCGGAATGCGGCAGGGTCAGTTCGCGCGCTCGACCGTTCGACCGCGGTCCAATTGCCGTTCAGCGGCGCGACCATGACGTGATCACCCGCCGTCAGCGGCGTTTGCGAGGCGAAGGTCGCATACCAGCGATAGGCCTCGTAGCGCCCACGGCCGGTCCAATTGTCGCCGCCGCGCTGGAAATAGAGGGTGATGATCGAGGCGGAGCTCGGGTCGGTCCGCGGGAGGATCCGAACGCCTGGATCGGCCTCGATCCGATAGCGCATCACGATCCGGCTCTTCCCGGCGAGCGGACCGTGCGGGAAGGTGACGTAATGGACGCTGCCCGGCGCCTGCGGCAGATCGATCTGGAATCCGCCGCCGCGCCGCGGGCTCGGGCGCAGCGGCATGTTGTTCGAATAATTCCGGCCGCGGATGATCGGGCCGATCGTCCAGGCGCCGGCATCGCGTGCCGAGACGGCCTGGGCGTTGGCGGGCGCATCCTGGGCGCAGGCGGCAAGCAAGGCGAGCGCGATGGCGGCAGTGGTGCGGGTCATGATGTCGTCGAGTCCCAAGGGTCGTTCGGCATCCATCTTAACGTACCCTGCCCTTCGCGATGCTGACCGACCTATTCACTGGCGGGTCAGGCTTCGCGGCTGTAATGACCGGGAATGGAAGCAAGGGCGGACAAGGCCGGCATGGCGCACAATCCTTTCACGAGCCATCCCAAGGAGGTGGGCGAAACCTATGGCGAGCATCTGCGCACCGCCAGCGGCTTCGGCTTCAGGATGATCGCGGGCGGCCTCGCCTGCATCGTCCACGGATTGCTGCCTTTCCTGTTCCAGCGCACCGGAAGCGCGACCATCCGCGGCCTCCACGATCGCCTCTACAAGCGCGCCGTCACCGCCGACCTCGAGCGCCATCCGATCATCTGACGCCTAGCGCAGGCGGGCGAGCTTCTTTCGATCGGCGAGGATCGTGCGCGCGGCATTGTGGCCGGGGGCACCGGTGACTCCGCCGCCGGGATGGGCGCCCGAACCGCAGAGATAGAGCCCTTCGAGCGGCATCCGGTGATCGGCATGGCCGAGCATCGGGCGCGACGAGAAAAGCTGGTCCAGCCCCATCTTGCCGTGGAAGATGTCGCCGCCGACCAGGCCGAAGCGCTGCTCGAGATGCCAGGGCGAGAGCGCCAGCCGGCCGACCACCGAGGCGGCGAAGCCGGGCGCGTAGCGATCGACGGTCGCGATGACGTGGTCCGCCGCCTCGTCGACCCGGGCCTCCCAGCCCCCTTCAACGTCGTAGGGGAAATGCTGGCAGAACAGGCTCGCGACATGGGCGCCCGGCGGCGCGAGGCTGTCGTCGAGGGTGGACGGGATCAGCATTTCGATCACCGGATCCGCCGACCACGGGCCGGCGCGAGCGGTCAGGTAGGCGCGGTCCATATGCGCAAGCGACGGCGACATCACGATCCCGGCGGTGAGATGATCGCCCGGCTGCGGCAGGCTGGTGAAGCGCGGCAGCTCCGACAAAGCGACGTTCATCCGGAAGGTCGCCGATTCGCTCGCCCAGCCGGCCATGCGCCGCGCAATCTCGGGCGCCACCGCGCCGTCCGGCACGAGATCGCGGAAGAGCAGCTTCGGATTGACGCCGGCGGCGACCGCCCGCGCGCGCCAGGCTTTGCCCTTCGCGACCGCGCCAACTGCCCTGCCCTCCTCGACGATCAGCTCCTCGACCGGCGCCTCGAGGACGATCTCGACGCCCGCAGCGTGGCAGGCCTTGGCCATCGCCTGGGTGATCGCGCCCATGCCGCCGATCGCGTGCCCCCAGGCGCCGGGAACGCCGGCCGCCTCGCCGAAGACATGATGGAGGAGGACGTAGGCCGAGCCGGGGCTTTCCGGGCTCGCATAATTGCCGACCACCGCATCGAAGCCGAACAGGGCCTGGACGAGATCGTTGGAGAAATAACGGCGGAGGATGTCGCCGGCCGACTTGGTGAAGAAATCGAGGAGGTTGCGCCGCTCTTCCGGATCGAGCCCGCGCACGTCGTTGCCCAGCGAGAGCGCCGCCCCAATGTCGCCGAGGCCGCCGCCGACATTGGGCGGCGCCCGCAGAATCCATTTGCGGAGCACCCGGACGACTCCGTCCAGAGCCGCCGCATAATCGTCATAGGCTTCGGCGTCGGCGGCGCTGTGGCGCGCGATCTCGCGCCTGGTGAGGCCGCCCCGGCCGCCGAGGATATAGGGCCCCTCGACGGTGGGCAGCATGTTGTCGACCTTCCGCAGCACGACCTTCAGGCCGTGGCGCTCGAGGCCCATGTCGGCGATGACCTTGGGCTGGAGAAGGCTCACCGTGTAGCTCGCCGTCGAATTGCGGAAGCCGGGCGCGAACTCCTCGGTGACGGCGGCGCCGCCGACCACGTGCCGGCGCTCCAGCACCGTCACCTTCATGCCCGCGCGGGCGAGATAATAAGCGCAGACGAGGCCGTTATGGCCCGCGCCGATGATCAGTATGTCGCAATCCCCGCGGCCCATGGCGCGCTTCTATGCTGGCGCCGCGCGCGATTGTCGAGCATGAGGCGCCGATGGATATCTGCGACGCGGCCGCGCTCGGCTTCGATCCCGAACGGCTTGGCCGGATCACAGCCTTCCTCGCCGAAACCTATGTCGACAAGGGGCTCCTGCCCAACGCGCAGCTGCTGATCGCGCGCGACGGAATGCCCGCTTATTTCAGCAGCCAGGGCGTCCACCGCGCCGAAGGCGGCGCGCTGCGCGAGGATGCGATCTTCCGCATCGCCTCGATGACCAAGCCCATCACCTCGCTCGCCTTCATGATGCTGGTCGAAGCCGGTCGGACCTCGCTCGACCAGCCGGTGCACACGATCGTGCCGGAGTTGGCCGGCGCCAGGGTCTATCAGGGCGGCGGCGGCGATGCCCCGTTCGCGACGGTCGAGCCGGAGCGGCCGATGCAGATGATCGACCTGCTTCGCCACAGCTCCGGCCTCACCTACGATTTCCAGGAGCGCACGGCGGTCGATGCCGCCTATCGCAAGCGCGGGCTGACGACGTTGCGCGGCAAGCTGGGGCTCGCCGAGTTCGCCGCCGCGCTCGGCGAGGTTCCGCTTGAATTTTCTCCCGGAACCGCCTGGAATTATTCCGTTTCTACAGACATTCTCGCGCTTGTCGTCGAACGCATCGCCGGCGAGAAGTTCGAGAAGTTCCTCGAGAGCCGGATCTTCCAGCCCCTCGGCATGGTCGACACCGGCTTCCATGTTCCGCCCGAGAAGATCCACCGCCTGACCGACGCCTGGATGCTCGATGCCGAGCGCGGGACGGTGATCTACGACAAGGCCGAGGGCGGCAGCTGGAGCGCTCATCCGACCTTCGTCTCGGGCGGCGGCGGCCTCGTCTCGACCACGGCCGACTATCACCGCTTCTGCCGGATGCTGCTCGGCCGCGGGACGCTCGACGGAGTCCGTCTCGTCGGCCGCAAGACGATCGAGCTGATGACGGTCAACCACCTCCCCGGCGGCGCCGACCTCACCGCGCTCAGCCGTTCGATGTTCAGCGAGGCCATCTACCAGGGGCAGGGCTTCGGCCTCGGCTTCGCGGTCAACATGGATCCGGCCCGGGCGATGGCTCCCGGAAGCGCCGGCGAATATTATTGGGGCGGCATCTTCTCGACCTACTTCTTCGTCGATCCGGCCGAGCGCCTCTCCGCTGTGTTCATGACCCAATTGCTCCCCTCAACCGCCTATCCGGTCCGCCGGCAGCTCAAGACGATGATCTACGCCGCTTTGATCTGACCCGAACCGGGTCACGTCGCAGCTTGCGCACGGGGCACGGCGCTACTAGTCCAGCGGCATCGGGCGGGGGCCTGGTAACGAGAACGCATGGCCGACAACGCCCGGTACGAGTCCCACGTCGGCGAGCAGCGCTTCCAGCTGCTCGTCAACGCGGTCACAGACTACGCCCTCTACATGCTGGATCGCGAAGGCTATATCGCGACCTGGAACCCGGGCGCGCGCCGCTTCAAGGGCTATGAGCCGGACGAGATCATCGGCCAGCATTTCTCCCGCTTCTTCCGCCCCGAGGATCGCGAAGCCGGGCTTCCCGAGCGGGTCCTCGAAACCGCAGCGCGCGAGGGCAAGTTCGAGGACGAAGGCTGGCGGGTCCGCAAGGACGGCAGCCTTATGTGGGTCCATGTCGTCGTCGATCCGATCTACGACGACAGCGGAACCCTGGTCGGCTTCGCCAAGATCACCCGCGACGTCACCGAGCGGCGGGAGCGCGACCGCGCTTTGTTCGAGAGCGAGCAGAGGTTCCGGATGCTGGTCGAAGGCGTCCACGATTACGCCATCTACATGCTCGACCCCGAGGGCCATGTCTCGAACTGGAATGCGGGCGCCCAGCGGATCAAGGGCTATGGGCGCGACGAGATCGTCGGCCAGCATTTCTCCCGTTTCTACACTGAGGAGGACCGCGCCGGCGGCGAGCCGCAGCGGGCGCTCGAGACCGCGCTCCGCGAAGGCAAATATGAGCGCGAGGCCTGGCGCGTGCGCAAGGACGGCACCCGCTTCTTCGCCCATGTCGTCATCGATCCGATCTACGACGACCAGGGCAGGCTCGCCGGCTTCGCCAAGATCACCCGCGACATCACCGAACGGCGCCAGGCGCAGATCGACCTGGAGGAGGCGCGCGCCGCTTTGTTCCAGGCGCAGAAGCTCCAGGCGCTTGGCGAGCTGACCGGCGGCATCGCCCCCGATTTCAACAACCTCATGACCGTGATCCGCGGCTCGGCCGACCTCCTCCGCCGCGAGTACCTCGCCGAGCAGAAGCGCCGCCGCTACCTTGAGGCGATCGTCGAAACCGCGGACCGCGCGACCACTTTGACCAGCCAGCTCCTCGCCTTCAGCCGGCGCCAGCGCTTGAAACCCGAGGTGATCGATCTCAACGTCCGGCTCGACGCGTTCGGCGAGGTGATCGGCCGCACGCTCGGCGAGCCCATCGAAGTGAAGCTCGATCTCGCCCCCGCGATGTGGCCGACCGAGGTCGACCCGACCCAGCTCGAGACCGCCCTGCTGAACGCGGCGATCAATTCGCGCGACGCGATGCCGGGGGGCGGGACTCTCACCATCCGCACCTTCAACGTGCCCGCCCCGCGCGAGGGCGAGGAGGACATGGTCGCGATCGAGATCTGCGACAGCGGGGAGGGCATGGATGAGGAGACTTTGTCGCGCGCGTTCGAGCCCTTCTTCACCACCAAGCCGGTCGGCAAGGGCACCGGCCTCGGACTCAGCCAGATCTTCGGCTTCGCGGCCCAGTCCGGCGGGCGGGCGGAGATCGATTCGACGCCGGGCGAGGGCACGATCGTGCGCCTGCTCCTCCCCCGCTCCGACAAGCAGGCGTCGGTCGCCCGCGACAGCGAGGCGATCGCGGGGCGGGGGAATGGCCGGGTCGTCCTTCTGGTCGAGGACAATGATCACGTCCGCGAATTCGCCGAGCAGCTCCTGGTCGATCTCGATTATCGGGTGCTAAGCGCAGTCTCGGCCGCCGATGCGCTTCAACAGCTCGAAGAGCAGCATGTCGACATCGTCTTCTCCGACGTGGTCATGCCGGACCGGAGCGGCCTCGATCTCGCCGCGATCCTTGCCGAGACCAGGCCCGGCCTCCCGGTCGTCCTCGCCACCGGCTTCAGCCACGAGACGGTGAGCGGCGCGCCGCCCGGGGTCGAGATCCTCAACAAGCCCTATGGCGCCGACACGCTCGGCGCGGTCCTCGCCCGCGCCCTTGCCGAGGCGAGCTCGGGCTCGGCGTCAGGCTAAGGTCTTGCAGAACCAGGCGTTGACCGCGAAGCGATGGTCCTCGAACCGGTTTCCCGGGCAGGAAACCCGACACACTTCGTGGGTCGCCCAGGCGGGGAAGACGAGCAGGCTGTTCTGCAGCGGCTCGATCTCGACCATGTCCTCCGCCGAGTCCACCTCCGCGCCGATCCGGTAGAGCCGCAGCGCTCCGCCCGAAAAGCCCTTGGGCTCGCGATGGAAATAGAAGACCGCGCTCAGCAGGCGATCCTGGGTGCCGCTCTCGTCCCCGCCCAGCGGCGTGCGGCCCGGACCGACTGGAATGTCGCGGTGGCGGGCGAAGAATGCACCGTCGCCATGGGCGGCGATCTCGAGCTCGAGATATTCGAGGTCGAACGGCCGGACGCCGGTGCGTTCCAGCATATCCGGGAACAATGCGCCCAGCCGCGCTTCGAGCATCGGCCGAACCGCATCGGGGGCCTTCAACCGGGTCGAGATTCGGCGCTCGGGATCGATGATCCCGCCGGCAAGCTTGGAAGGCTTGAACTCGTCGCGGCTCGCCAGCGTGAAGTCCAGCAGCCTGGAAAGCTCGTCCGGGGCGAGCACGTCCCGATAATGATGCCAGGGCGGCATCGGCCCCTTCATCCCGGGAGCTCGGCCTTCGGAAAGCCGCCCCAGGCGGAGTCATAATCGCTCTGGGCCTGATCGAGCGCATAGGCCGTCGGGCGATAGGGCCAGCAGCTTTCGACCATGAACGCCATCGTGCCTTCGATCTTCTTCGGCTCGAGCTTCGCCTCGCTCGCCCCCTTCCAGCTCGCGACGTCCGGCCCGTGGCCTGACATGATATTGTGCAGGCTCAGCCCGCCGGGTGCGAAGCCCTCCGCCTTGGCGTCGTAGTCGCCGTGGATCAGGCCCATGCACTCGCTCATCACGTTGCGGTGGAACCAGGGCGGCCGGAACGTGTCCTCGGCAACCATCCAGCGCGGCGGGAAGATCACGAAATCGGCATTGGCACGGCCCGCAACGTCGCTCGGGCTGGTCAGGACGGTGAAGATGGACGGGTCCGGATGATCGAAGCTCACCGTCCCGATCGTATTGAAGCGCCTCAGATCATATTTGAACGGGGACAAATTGCCGTGCCAGGCGACGACGTCGAGCGGGCTGTGATCGAGCTCGGTCGCCCACAAGGATCCGAGATGCTTCTGGATCAGCTCGCAGGCGCCGTCGACATCCTCATAAGCGGCGATGGGAGTCAGGAAATCGCGCGGATTGGCGAGGCCGTTCGAGCCGATCGGGCCGAGGTCCGGAAGGCGGAAGAGGGCGCCGTGATTCTCGGCGACATAGCCCCTCGCCTCCCCGTCCGGCAGCGAAACCCGGAAGCGCACGCCGCGCGGCACCAGCGCCACCTCCTGCGGCTCGATCTCCATCCGCCCCATCTCGGTGTCGATCCGGAGCCGCCCCTGCTGCGGGATAAGCAGGAGCTCGCCGTCGGCGCTGAAGAAGTAGCGCCGCTCCATGTCGCGATTGGCGCGATAGACGTGGACAGCGACCCCCTCGAGCTCGGCCGGATCGCGATTGGCCATCATCGTCACCAGCCCGTCGACGAAGTCGGTGGGCTCCGACGGCATGGCGACCGGGTCCCAACGCAGTCGGTTGGGCGGCAGCGGCGCGCTCTCGGTCCCCGGCGCGAACAGCTTGGCACCCTCGTATCGCCGATAAGGCGGATGTTCCGCAGAGGGCCGCATCCGATAGAGCCAGGAGCGCCTGTTCTCGTGCCGCGGCGCCGTGAAGGCGGTCCCCGAAAGCTGCTCGGCATAGAGGCCGAAGGCCGGCCGCTGCGGCGAATTCCGCCCCACCGGCAGCGCCCCCGCCACCGCCTCGGTCGAGAAATGGTTGCCGAAGCCCGGCATGTAGGAAGCGTCGGTCATGCGGACTTCCTAACCGGCCCGTTCCGCCGGCGCCAGCGCGCCGAGCGGGAGCGCGAGAGTCGCCTTGCAGCGCCGCTTGACGAAGGTCGATTCGAAGCGGCGGACCGCAGGCTGCCCTTCCAGGGTGGCGGCTGCGAACGCATTGTAGGCGTCCATGTCAGCGGCGGCGACGAGCAGCAGGATGTCGAACGTCCCCGAAATATCGAGGCAGAGCTGGACGTTCGGGCTTGCGACCAACCGACGGCGGAGGCTGTCCTCCGCCTGCGGCGCGTGGCGCTCCAGCTGGACGTGAACGATCGCGGACAGCGGGAAGCCGACGGCGGCTTCCGAAAGCAAGGCGACGTCGGCAGTGATCGCGCCGCTCGAGCGCAGTCGCCGGACCCGCCGCGCGACCGCTGACGGCGAACGGCCGACCTTTTCGGCGAGCACGTCCGCGGTCTGCAGATTGTCCTCCTGAAGGCAGTCGAGCAGCTTCATATCGAGCGCATCGAGCCTGCCTTGCCTGACCATTCCGCCTCCATCTTTTGCCAGAATCTGGCAAGTCCGGCGCCACCTTTGCCTCAAATCGCTGCGCGGCCAAGGGAATATTGGTGGCGAACACGGACTTGGAGCTTCGATATGCGCGCTTTCGTCATCGCTCTTTCAGGTGCCCTGCTCGCGCCTGCAGCCGCACCGGCCCAGCCGGCCCCGGCAGCCGCCGCGCAGGTCAACCCGGAGGCCGTGGTATCCCAGGTCCGGGCGGTGATCGCCGAGCGCTACGTCCTTCCCGAGCGTCGCGCCGCGCTCGATGCGGTGCTCGCCGAGGGCCTGAGCTCGGGCCGCTACCGGACCGCGGACCCCGCGACCCTGGCGGAGCGGATCAACGCGGATCTCACCCGGGTTGGCCGCGACCGTCACCTCAACTTCACCTATGCGCCGGACCGCGCCGCCCAGCTTTCGGCCCGCGGGCCCGGCAACGCGCCGGACAACAGCGACTATGAGCGCGAGGTCCGCGCCGGCAACCACGGCATCAACGCGCTTCGCGTTCTACCGGGCAACGTCCGCTACATGGATTATCGCGGGTTCGACTGGATCGGGCCGGAGAGCGCCGCCGCGCTGGACAATGCGATGCGCTTCCTCTCGGGCGGCGAGGCCGCGATCATCGATCTTCGGTACAATGGCGGCGGCAGCCCGGAGGCCGTCCAATATCTGGTCAGCCACTTCATGGAAGCCGGTCGGCCGCTGGTGACCTTCCACTTTGCTGGGCAGCCGGGCCAAACCCTTCAGACGCTTGCCGAGGTTCCCGCCGGCCGCATGGTCGGCAAGCCGCTCTACGTCCTCACGAGCAACGGCACCGCCTCGGCGGCCGAGGAATTCGTCGGCCATGTCGCCGGCTATCGCCTCGGCGAGGTGGTGGGCGACACGACCGGCGGCGCCGGCTTCCGCAACCAGTTGGTGCCGGTGGAGGGCGGATTCGTGTTCAGCGTCTCGGTCGGCCGCGCCGTGCTCGCCTCGACCGGACGGGATTGGGAAGCGGTCGGGATCGCGCCGACCATGCGAACCGACGTCGCCGCTGCGCTCGATGCCGCCCAGTCGGCTGCGCTTCGCCGCCTCGCCGCCGCAGCGCCGGCCGGCCAGCGCGCGCGGCTCGAAGCCATTGCCGACACGCTCGCTGCAGCCGCCGAGCGTCGCCCCACCGCGCTCCCGCTGGCGGCCTATGCGGGGAGCTACGGGGAGCGTAGCGTGGTCGCCCAGGACGGCCGCCTCTTCTACCGCCGCGGCAACCGCGCGCCGATGTCCTTGATCTCGCTCGGCGGCAATCGCTTCGCCTTCGCTGACAATCCGGTCACCCAGCTCGTCTTCGCGGCCAGCGGCACCTCGGTCTCGGCCTTCGAAATGGGCCCGGTCGGCGGCCCGGTCCAGGGCCGCTACGAACGGACCCAATAGACTCAGCGCATCAGCACCAGCTCTTCGGCCATAGTGGGGTGGAGCGCGACGACGGCGTCGAAATCCTCCTTCTTGAGGCCGGCCTTCACCGCGATCGCGGCGGCCTGGAGGATCTCGGGCGCGTCGGGGCCGATCATGTGGATCCCGACCACGACGTCGGTCTCGCCATCGACCACGAGCTTGTAGAGGGCGCGCTCGTTGCGGCCGGCGAGGACATTCTTCATCGCGCGGAAATCGGACGTGTAGGTCTTCACCGTGCCCAGCTTGTTGCGCGCCTGCCCCTCGGTCATTCCGACGCCGGCGAGCGGCGGGTGGGAGAAGACGGCGGACGGGATCGCCTCGTAATCGACCCGGGTCGGCTTGCCCCCGAAGATGGTGTCGGCGAAGGCCTGGCCCTCGCGGATCGCGACCGGGGTGAGCTGGACCCGGTTGGTGACGTCTCCGACCGCATAGATGCTGTCGCACGTCGACTTGTTGTCGGCATCGACCTTGACCGCGCCCTTGTCGTCGATCTCGACTCCGGCGCTCTCCAGGCCGAGCCCTTCCGTATTGGGCGCGCGGCCGATCGCGTACATCAGCATGTCCGCCTCGATCGGGTCGCAGCCGTTCATGTGGATGGTCAGCGCGCCGTCCTTCGCCTTCTCGACCCGCTCGAAGGCGACGTGGAAGCGGAACTGGATGCCCTTCATCATCGAGATGGTGAGCAGCCGGTCGCGCACCGTCTCGTCATAGCCGCGAAGGATCACGTCGGAGCGGTTGACCAAAGTCACGTCGCTTCCGAACTGGTGGAAGATGCCGGCGAATTCATTGGCGATATAGCCGGCGCCGGCGATGACCACGCGCTTGGGCAGGCTTTCGAGATGGAAGGCCTCGTTCGAGGTGATGCCATGCTCGGCGCCGGGGAAGTTCGGCACCACCGGCCGCGCGCCGGTGGCGATTAGGATGCGTTCCGCGGTGACGGTGCGGCCGTCGGCGAGCTTGATGTCGTGCGGGCCGGCGACGGTGGCGCGGCTCTTGATCACTTCGACGCCGTGATTGCCGAGCGTGTCCGTGTAGGCGCCCTCAAGGCGTGAGACCTCGGCGAGGACGTTGTCGCGAAGCGTCGGCCAGTTGAAGCTGCACTCCGGCACCTCCCAGCCGAAGCGGCGCGCGTCCGCCAGATCCTCCGCGAAATGGGCGCCGTAGACGAGCAATTTCTTGGGCACGCAGCCGCGGATCACGCAGGTGCCGCCGACCTTATGCTCCTCGGCCACCGCCACCTTCGCGCCATAAGCGGCGGAGACTCGCGAGGCGCGCACGCCGCCCGATCCAGCGCCGATGACGAAAAGGTCGTAGTCGAATTTCCTGCTCATTCCTGATTCCCGAAAGCGCGGTCGATGAGGGCCTCGGTCGAGGCGTCGAAGCCGAGATCGTCGCCGGCGTCGAGCGCCCGCGCCATCTCCTTGCCGAGCTCCACCCCGAACTGGTCGAATGGATTGATCCCGAGCAGGACGGCATTGGCGAATGTGCGGTGCTCGTAGAAGGCGATGAGGGCCCCGAGGGTCGCCGGATCCAGCCGGTCGAGGAGGATCGTCGTCGAGGGCCGGTCGCCGGGATAATGGCGATGCGGATCGTCGGAAGGCCTGCCCGCCATCAGCGCCGCGCCCTGGGCGAAGCAGCTCAGCAGCAGCTGGCGGTGATGCTCCTCGTCCTGATGGTCGCCGGCCTCGACCGCGGCCACGAACTCGACGGGGACCAGGTGCGTGCCCTGGTGAAGCAATTGGAAGACGGCATGCTGGGCGTCGGTCCCGGTCCCGCCCCAGGTGATCGGCGCGGAGGCGCGGCCGACGGGCGCGCCGTCCAGCCGGACCGATTTGCCGTTCGATTCCATCTCCAGCTGCTGGAGATAGGCGGGCAGAAGCCGGAGCCGCTCGTCATAGGCGAAGACGCCGCGGGTCTCGGCGCCTCGGACGTTCGCATAATAACGATCGACGAACGCCGCGAGGACGGGCGCGTTGGCTTCGAGCGGCGCGTAGCGGAAGTGACGGTCCATCGCCGCCGCGCCTTCGAGCAGGCTCTCGAACGAATCCCAGCCGAGCGCCAGCGCCGCCGGGAAGCCGATCGAGGACCAGAGCGAATAGCGCCCGCCAACGCTCTCCGAAAAGGGCAGGATGCGGGTCTCGTCGATCCCGAACTCGACCGCGCGCTCGGGCGCAGCGGTGAGCGCGACCATCTTGCCATAAGGGTCTTCGACGCCGCCTTCCTCCAGCCAGGCGATGGCCGAACGGGCGTTGAGCATCGTCTCCATCGTCGTGAAGGTCTTGGAGGCGATCGCCACCAAGGTCGCCTGCGGATCCAGTCCTTCGAGCGCCTCGTCGAGCGCCGCGCCGTCGACGTTGGAGACGATGCGCGCCTCGTAGCGCGGCGCGCCGCGGCCGAGCGCGTCGATCAGGAAATCGGGGCCGAGCGCCGACCCGCCGATGCCGAGGTGGAGGATGTGGCGGACCGGCCCAAAGGCATCCGCCTCGATCGCGTCGATCAGCGCCCGCATCCGGGCGTGAAGCCCGCGGGCCTGGGCGACGCTGTCCGGCGCCCCGAGCCCGCGCTCGGCGGTATGCTCGGCAGCCCTGCCCTCCGTCGGATTGACGATCTCGCCGCCGAACAAAGCCTCGCGCCGGCCGTCGAGATCCGCCGCTCCGGCGAGACGGGCAAAGCCCTGAAGATGCGCGGCGGAGAGATGGGTCTTTGAAAAATCGAAGCGGATGCCAGCTTCGTCGATCGCCATGCGCTCCAGACGGTCCGGCTCGGACTCGAACAAGGCCGAGAGCCGGGCGTCGCCCGCTTGCTCGATCGCTCTCCAAGCCTCGTCCATCGCTCGCCTCCTGGTTCGGGCGCCTATCTAGAGACGGGACTTCGCCCTGCCTAGTTCGGCTTGACCGGGGATCGGGCCCAAGCGAAAGCGAGGCGTGATGGACGAGCCGAGCCCAGAACCGCCTCCCGCCGCCCCGGCCGCCGCGCCCGCAGACGCGCGTCCCGCGTCGGCCGCGCCGCCTTCCGCCTCGCCCGCCAAGCCGAAGAAGAAGGAGAGCTGGTGGGACACGCTCCGCTTCCTCGTCTACGTCTTCGTCTTCGCGGTGATCATCCGCAGCTTCATCGTCGCGCCGTTCAGCATCCCCTCCGGCTCGATGCTGCCGCGGCTGATGATCGGCGACTATCTGTTCGTCGCCAAATGGCCCTATGGCTATTCGCGCTATTCCTTCCCGTTCGGAATCGCGAGCTTCGACGGGCGGACCTCCGACACGCTTCCCGAGCGTGGCGACGTCCTCGTCTTCCGCGATCCCGCCCAAAACGAGGATATCGTCAAGCGGGTGATCGGCCTTCCTGGCGACACGGTCCAGGTCATTGCAGGCCAGGTCATCCTCAACGGCCAGCCGCTGCCGCGCACGCGCATCGCCGACTATGCGATGCCGGTCAGCGCGAACAGCCCGTGCCGCCGAGTCGGCACGCCCGCAATGCGGGAGGCGCAGCTGTCCGCCGACGGCCAGGTCTGCGCCTATCCCCGCTATCGCGAGACGCTTCCGGGCGGCTTCAGCTACGACGTGCTCGACCAGATCGCCGACGCCGAGGCCGACAATACGGAGATCTTCCGCGTGCCCGAAGGCCATCTGTTCATGATGGGGGACAATCGCGACGACAGCCAGGACAGCCGCTTCTCGGCCGCGCGCGGCGGCTTCGGCATGGTTCCGGTCGAGAACGTCCTCGGCCGCGTGCTGGTCACCTTCTGGTCGACCGACGGCTCGGCTCACTGGCTGCTGCCCTGGACCTGGTTCACCGCCGCACGCTGGGACCGCATCGGGACGACCGAGTGATGGCCGAGGATGTCGGAAGCTGGGTCGAGGCCAAGCTCGGCCACCGCCCGCGCGACGTCGCCCTGTTCGAGCGCGCGCTGACCCATTCCAGCCGCGCCGGCGAAGGCAGCTACGAGCGGCTCGAATTCCTCGGCGACCGCGTGCTCGGCCTCGCGGTCGCCGCCTGGCTCTACGAACTCTTCCCCGAAGAGCCGGAGGGCAAGCTGTCGCGCCGCCTCAACGTCCTGGTCGCCCGCGAGACCTGCGCCGACGTGGGCCGCGAGCTCGGGCTTCGCGGCCTCGTCCGCTTGGGCAAGCAGGCGCGCGACGACGGCGCCGCGGACAGCGACAATGTGCTGGGCGATGTCGTCGAGGCGCTGATCGGCGCGCTCTTCCTGGAGGCCGGGATGGACGCCGCATCCGGCCTCGTCCGGCGCGCCTGGGGCGAGCGGGTGCGCGGCCAGGGCAAGGCGCCGCAGCATCCCAAATCGGCGCTCCAGGAATGGGCCGCCGCGAACAACCGTCGCCCGCCCGTCTACAGCCTGGCCGAGCGCAGCGGCCCCCACCACGCTCCCCGCTTCCGGGTCGAGGTCGAGGTTCCCGGCACCGGCAAGGCCGACGCCGAGGGCCAGTCCAAGCAGGAAGCCGAAACGGAAGCAGCCCGAGCGCTGCTGGAGAAATTGAAGTGACCGAGAAATGCGGGCTCGTGGCGGTGGTCGGGGCGCCAAATGCGGGCAAGTCCACCCTCGTCAATGCCCTGGTCGGCCAGAAGGTCGCGATCGTCAGTGCCAAGGCGCAGACCACGCGCACCCGGATCATGGGCATCGCGATCGAGGGCGAGAGCCAGATCCTTTTGCTCGACACGCCCGGGATCTTCGAGCCGCGCCGGCGCCTCGACCGGGCGATGGTCGCGGCGGCGTGGGGCGGCGCGACCGACGCCGATCTGATCGCAGTGGTGATCGACGCCGAGACCGGCTTCTCGCGCCGGATCGAGGACATGGTCGATCGCCTGCGCGACCGCCGCGAGCCCAAGATCCTCGTCCTCAACAAGGTCGACAAGGTGAAGAAGGAGAGCCTGCTCGCCCTCATCACCAAGCTCGGCGAGCGGATGACGATCGACGACATCTTCATGGTCTCGGCGCTGACCGGCGACGGCGTCCAGGACCTCAAGTCGTGGCTCGCCGAGCGCGTGCCCGAGGGGCCTTGGCACTTCCCGGCCGACCAGGTGTCCGACGCGACGGACCGGATGCTCGCGGCCGAGATCACCCGCGAGCAGCTCTATCTCCAGCTCCACCAGGAGCTGCCTTATTCGAGCGCGATCGAGACCGAGAAGTTCGAGGAGAGGAAGGACGGCTCGGTCGCCATCCACCAGCAGATCCTCGTTGGGCGCGACACCCAGAAGGCGATCGTGCTCGGCAAGGGCGGCGCGCGGATCAAGGAGATCGGCGCCCGCGCCCGCGAGGAGCTGGCCAACCTGCTGGGCCGCAAGGTCCACCTCTTCCTCCACGTGAAGGTCAACCCCCGCTGGGAAGAGGATCGCGGCCTTTACCGCGAGATCGGGCTCGACTGGGTCGAGTAGCGCTTCAGCGCCCCTCGATCATCTCGTCCACCCAGGCCGGCACCAGCGCGCTCGCAGGCCCGGTCCGGCTCTCATGGAACAGGAAGCTGCCAGCCGACGGCTCGAGATTGATCTCGAGCGTGCGCGCGCCGGCATAGCGGGCGGTCTGGACGAATCCGGCGGCTGGATAGACATTGCCCGATGTGCCGATCGAGACGAACAGGTCCGCGTCCATCAGCGCCCGGTCGATCCGCTCCATGTCATAGGGCATCTCGCCGAACCAGACGATGTCCGGGCGCATATGGCCGCCCGCGCCGCATTCCGGGCAAGCGGGGGAATCGCCGAGTGCCCGGCTCCAGGGAATGCGGGCGTCGCAGGCCCGGCACCAGGCGGACTTCAGCTCGCCATGCATGTGGAGCAGCCGCCTGGCGCCCGCGCGCTCGTGGAGGTCGTCGACATTCTGGGTGACGATCAGCAGGTCGCCCGCCCATTCCGCATCGAGCCGCGCGAGCGCCCGGTGCGCGGCGTTGGGCTCGACCTCCTCCAGCCGCGCGCGGCGCGCGTCGTAGAAGGCGTGGACCAAGGCAGGGTCCCGCGCAAAGGCCTGCGGAGTCGCGACATCCTCGACCCGATGTCCTTCCCAGAGACCGTCCGCGCCGCGGAAGGTGGCAAGGCCGCTTTCCGCCGATATGCCCGCGCCGGTCAGAATGACGATATTGCGGATCTCGCGCACCGCCCGCCCTTAGCGGGGACTTGCGATGCGCAAAAGACCGTCGAGGCCGCGAATTCAGATCAGGCGAAAAAGAGGGTCCAAATCGGATTCTCCATTGATTTGGCCAAGTAAAGCAAACATTGTCGCAGCGCTGCGTGCTTCTGGAGGAGAATCGCGCGGCGGTTGAGTCATTCAGCCGCACAAATCGGACACTGCTTCGGGGGAGAGTCAGTTGCGAACCGTCGCCAGTGTCGGAATCGACCGTCAAGGGAGGATTTCGATGTCCAAGATCACAATTCGTTCGTCACTACTCGGCGCCGCCGGCCTCGCCGCGATCGCCTGGGCAGTGCCTGCTTCCGCCGACCCGACTCCGGAGTGCAATAACGGCCCCGGCTCGCTCAGCACCGAATGCGGCACAAACTCCGTCGCGACCGGGAATTTCGGCACCGCCGTGGGGCAGCTCTCGAGGGCCACGGGCGTCGAAAGCACAGCGGTCGGCACCGATTCACTCGCCAGCGGACAGCGATCGACCGCCGTGGGCGTCGTCTCGACCGCGCTCGCCGACGACAGCACCGCGCTCGGTGACCGCTCCTCCGCCGCCGACGTCAATTCAACCGCTGTCGGCGCCGGATCGCAAGCCACCGGCCGCTCCTCGACGGCGATCGGCAGCGGCGGCACCGCCAGCCGTCCGGTCGTCGCCGCGGGCGGCTTCAGCACCGCAATCGGGAGCGGCACGCAGATCGCCGCGGGCGCCACTGGCGCGACCGCAATGGGCGACTTCAACACCGTCACCAACGGCGGCTCGTTCTCAGTCGCGATCGGCGCGTTCAACACCGTCAGCGCGTCGAGCGGCATCGCGATCGGCAACAGCGCGACGGCGAGTGCGGTCAACGGCACGGCGATCGGCACCGCCGCGCTGACGAGCGCCGAGAGCGGAGTCGCGATCGGCACGCTCTCGCGCGCTAGCAGCGCGTTCAACACCGCCATCGGCAGCCTGTCCGATGCCACCGGCCTTGAGGCCGTAGCCGTCGGCGGGGACAGCGAGGCTAGCGGCAGCCAATCGACCGCGGTCGGCACGGTTTCCACCGCCTCCGGCAACCTGGCGAGCGCCTTCGGCAACCGTTCGAGCGCGAGCGGCAACGCCTCTACCTCCGTCGGCGCCCTGTCGCGTGCGACCGGTGCGGAATCGGTTGCCGTCGGTGCCGATTCCCTTGCCTCCGGCGACAATTCGACTGCGATCGGCACGGTCGCCACGGCCTCGGGCCCGCGTTCGAGCGCGTTCGGCAATCGGGCCAGCGCCAGTGGAAATGCGTCGGTCGCGGTGGGTCAGGGTGCGATTGCGAGCGATGAGGATGCGGTTGCGATGGGCGACGCCGCTCTCGCCAGCGGCTTCCATTCGACCGCCGTCGGCGGCGAATCGGTCGCTTCGGGCCGCGGCGCGCAGGCCTTCGGCTGGCAGGCGCAGGCCACCGGGAACCTCTCGCTCGCCGCCGGTCGCCAGGCCCAGGCGACCGGGGCGAATTCGACGGCGATCGGCGACAATGCCCGTGCAACCGCCGCCAACTCGACCGCCGTCGGCAACGGTGCAAGCGCCACCCATGCCAACTCGACCGCGATCGGCAACGGCGCGACCAGCACCGCCGCCAATCAGGTGACCCTGGGCGGCACCGGCACGTCGGTCCGCCTCGGCGACATCACGGCGAGCACCGCTGCGCAGACCGCGGCCTCGGTGGGTGTGGCGACTGTCGACGCCAACGGCGTCCTCGGGCGCAACACCACGCTGCTGCCCGCCGTCACCGCCCTGCAGACCACGCAGGCGACACAGGCGACGCAGATCAGTGCGCTGCAGGCCACCACCGCGACCCACACGACCCAGATCGGCACCTTGTTCGATCTGGCCGAAGTCAATCGCCGGGACATCCGCCGTGCGAATGACGGCGTCGCGATGGCGCTGGCGATGGATTCGCCGTCGCTGCCCTCGGGAGCCAATTTCGCCCTCTCGGGCGCGGTCGGCTACTTCAACGAGCGGACCGCGGGCACCGCGGCCTTCACTGCCCGAATCGGCCCGATGTCCGCCTTCTCGGCCGGCGTCGGCGTCGGCTTCAACAGCGGCGAAGTCGGTGCGCGTGCGGGCTTCCAGCACGCATGGTGACACGTCGGTCGTTACGGATTGTGCCGGGGCTTCGCGCCCCGGCCCAGTTCGGCGTGTTGCTTGCGCTGCTCGCCGCGGGCCAACCGCTCGCGGCGCAGCAGCCACAGCCGGCCCAAGCCCAGGCGCCGGCTGCGGCGCCTGTTCCGGACCAGCTCACTATTCTGAAGCTGCTCTGGAGCACGATGGCCGCAGTCGACCAGGCCAACCGGACCGGCAATTATTCGGTGCTTCGAGATCTCGGATCGTCGGCCTTCCAGGCCGGCAGCAATCCGACCAGCCTGGCAGCGGCTTTCACGCCGCTGCGTAGTCAGGGAATCGATCTCGGCGACACCTTGTTGACGATGCCCAACTGGACCCAAGTTCCGACCGTCCAGGGCGGGCAATTGAGGATGAGCGGCAGCTTTCCGATACGGACTGCGCCGGTCGTCTTCGACGTGGCATTTGTCTGGGAACGCGGCTGGAGGCTTCACGGTCTCGCAGTGCGCTCTCAGCCCGGTGCGCAAAGATGAACTGACGGATTGTCAAGACGAGAGCATATCGCTAAGCCTAATGCATGCTTCATGGGGAGAGTAAAGTGTCACACATGACCAAGACCGAATCGAAGAAGACCTGGCGCAAGCCGGAGACCCGTAAGATCGAGGCCGGATCGGCCGAGGCAAACGGGACGGGCATCAACGACGGCGGCCCCGTCGGCAACGCCCGCTCCTAATCCCATTGCGGCGATGGCGGTGATCGGCGCGCGCCTCCGGCGCGGCTGAGAAGGGCACTCACCTGTCCGCCATCGCCGGCCTTTGGTCTACCGGCGGCGCGATGCCGCCGGTTCCTTTTTGCGAGCGGCTGCTTGATGCGCAGGCGGCTTTCGGGCCGCATGCAAGGGACGTTCGCGCGTCCGGCGAACTCGCTTTCGGGCGCTGTCTCTACCGGAGCCTTGTCGAGGACCTGTTCGACCGCCAGCCGCTCGCGGCCGGCGACGGGCTGCTGCTCGTCGCAGACGTACGGATCGACAATCGCGACGAATTGCTAGCGGCGCTCGATCTCGGCCCGGGCAGCCAGCTCGCCGACTCCGACATTCTCCTCCGCGGCTGGCAGCGCTGGCGCGAGGGGCTGCTCGACCGCCTGCTCGGCGATTTCGCCCTTGCTGTCTGGGAACCAGCGGCTGAGCGACTGACGCTCGCCCGCGACCCGCTGGGCGAGCGGCCGCTCCATTACGGCGTGGCGGACGGCGTCGTCGCCTTCGCCAGCATCGCCCCCGCATTGGCCGCCCTGCACTTCATCGACGGCGCAGTGGATGACGCAGCGCTGGTGGATTTCGTCGCCGATCATCCGCGCCGCGGATCGCGCAGCTTCTATCGCGGAGTCCATCGGGTCGAGCCCGGCCATGTCGTCGTCGTCGGCCGCGACGGCATCCGATCCCGCCGCTGGTGGGATCCGCGAGGGCCCGAGATCAGCCTTCCAGGCCCCGAGGCCTATGGCGAGGCCCTGCGCGCAGAGCTCGACGCCGCCGTCGCACGCCGCCTCCGCCGAGCCTCCGGCGCGGTCGGGAGCCATCTCAGCGGGGGGCTCGACAGCGGCGCCGTGACCAGCTCGGCCGCGCTGTTGCTGGGCGGCGAGCCTCTCCACGCCTTCACCTCGGCGCCGCGTGCCGGCTTCGACGGGCCCGCACCGCCCGGCTACGTCCCCGACGAGAGCGAAGCCGCCGCGGCGGTCGGCGCGCTCTACCCGAACATCGATCATCATGTCATCCGCCCCGGGCCGGGCCTTTCTCCCCTGCCCCTCCTCGACCGCGACCATCGGCTGACCGGTCAGCCCGTCGGCCATGTCGTCGGCAACCTCTGGTGGTCCGAAATCGCCGCGGCGGCGAAGGCTCAAGGCGTGACCGTGATGCTGACCGGGGAAGCCGGCAATTTCACGCTGACTGCCGGCCTCGGTCTCGACGATCTCGCCGACCTCCTCCGCCGCGGCCGGCCGACGCGCTGGCTGCGCGAAGCGCGCGCGCTGGCACGGCGCGAAGGCTGCGGCTGGAGGAGCATCCTCAACGCCTCGCTGGGCCCGGCCATTCCGACCCCCGCCTACCGCGCGTTGCGGGGCCTTTTCGGCGCAGCCGATACCAGTGCCGCCCTCACCTTCGTGGCGCCGGGACGGGAGACGGAGGTCGAGGGA
>JAEWCW010000045.1 GCA_023390415.1 Pseudomonadota bacterium
TCAATACGCTGATCGACTTCCGCTACACCCAGCATTTCAAGGCGCCGCGCGGCAAGGGCGGCGCCGGGCGCAACCAGACCGGCGCCGGCGGCAAGGACCTGGTCATCAAGGTCCCGGTCGGCACCCAGATCTTGTCCGAGGACAAGGAGGTGGTGCTCGCGGACCTCACCGACGTGGGCCAGCGCATCGTTCTGCTGCGCGGCGGCGACGGCGGCCGCGGCAATGCCAGCTACAAGACCGCAACCAATCGCGCCCCGCGCCAGCACGGCACCGGCTGGCCGGCCGAGGAGGCCTGGGTCTGGCTTCGGCTGAAGCTGCTTGCGGACGTCGGGCTGGTCGGGCTCCCCAATGCCGGCAAGTCCACCTTCATCAACGCCGTGACCAACGCCAAGGCGAAGGTCGGCGCCTATCCGTTCACCACCCTCCATCCCAAGCTCGGCGTGGTCCAGCATCGCGGCCGCGAGTTCGTGATGGCGGACATTCCGGGGCTGATCGAAGGCGCCGCCGAGGGCGCCGGGATCGGCGACCGCTTCCTCGGCCATATCGAGCGCACGCGGGTGCTGCTCCACCTGGTCGACGCCAATGTCGACGATGTCGCCGAGGCCTATCGGACGGTGCGGGACGAGCTCGAAGCCTATGGGGAAGGCCTCGAGGACAAGCCCGAAGTGCTCGCTCTGACCAAGGCAGACACGCTCGACGCGGAGCTGCTTGACGCGCTCGCCGACGAGCTTGAGGCCGAGGCCTGCGTGCGGCCGATGATCGTGTCGGCGGCGGCGCTGACCGGGGTCGATCCGGTGCTCGACGCCCTCATCCTCCATGTCGGCGAGGCAGCCGCGGCGGCGGGCGAGGAGGCGGACGAAGCGAGCTGGTCGCCGCTTTGAGCCGCCGCCCCTCCCCCCAGATCCGCACCCTAGCCGTCACCGGCGGCACCGGCTTCGTCGGCGCACATTTCCTGCGCATGGCCCGCGATGCGGGCTATGAGGTCCGGGCGCTCACCCGTGGCTGGAAGCCGCCCGAGGACGGCCTCGAATGGGTGGACGGCGCGCTCGACCGGCCGGAGAGTCTGAGAAAGCTGTGCGAGGGCGCCGACGCGGTCGTCCATATCGCCGGCGCGATCAATGCCGCCAACCGGGCAGGCTTCGAGGCCGTCAATGTCGGGGGCACCGCGAACATGATCGACGCCGCGCGCGCCGCCGGGATCCGCCGCTTCGTCCAGATCTCCTCGCTCTCGGCGCGCGAGCCGAAGCTTTCCGATTACGGCTGGTCCAAGGCGAAGTCCGAGCGGCTGATCGCGGCCTCGGGCCTCGACTGGACGATCCTTCGCCCGCCTGCCGTCTACGGCCCCGGCGACCGTGAGACCCTTGAGCTGTTCCGGATGGCGCGCCGCGGAGTCGTCGCGCTGCCGCCGCGCGGGCGCTTCTCGCTCATCCATGTCGAGGATCTCTGCCGGCTGATCCTCGCGCTCCTCGACGAGCCGGACACGGTCTCGGAGACCTACGAGCCCGACGACGGCCGCGAGGGCGGCTGGGAGCACCGCTATTTCGCGCGAACGCTGGGGCGGCTGTTCGGCCGCCGCGCGCTGACTCTGGCGATGCCGCGCCCGCTGCTCCGGGTCGCAGCGCGCATGGACCGGCTGGTGCGCCGCTCCAAGGCGAAGCTGACGCCGGACCGGGTCAGCTATTTCTGCCACCCGGACTGGGTGGCCCGCGCCGAGCGCAAGCCCCCGGCGGCCTTGTGGGTCCCAGAAATCCGCACGCCAACCGGGCTCAAGCAGACGGCCGACTGGTACAAGGCGCAGGGCTGGCTCTAGCTCAGGCCCAATAGTCGATCACGAATGCGCTCGCGCTGGCGACGAGGCCGATCAGGAAGATGCGATAGGCCCAGCCCAGCATCCGGTATTTCTTGCGCTGGAGGATTCGGCCGTTCTGGTAGATGTCCTCCGCCATCGTCCGGTAGATGAGGTCGTCGCTGGCGAGGCGGCCGGTGATCCTGTCGATGAACTCCTCCTCGCCCAATTGCGTGAAGGAGCCGAAGAAGAGCAGGTTCAGGGGCACGTCCTTCGGCGTCCTGATCGCCGGGAGCACCGCCGCGACCGCGCAGACCGCGGAGAGGAAGGCGAAGCCGCCGAGGATCAGAAGCGCAATCGGCGCACCCGTCTCGCCTCGCGCCTGGCTGACCGTGATCGTGAAGATCACGAAGGTGGCGCCCATTAGGATGCTCGCCTTGTGATCGGCCATGGCCGAATATTGGACATGGGCGAGCTGGGTGGTGCGCATCAGGTGGATGGCATTCGGCGGATAGCTCGGCTCGTCCTGGCGCAATTCCCCCTCCCTTGCGGCGTGACCGATTCATGGCATGGCGCCGCTGCGCTTGCCAAGCCGGCGCCCCATTAAGGTCCTATTGTCTTGGCAGAGCCGGACCCGGAACCTAAAGGGCAGCGCATGACCGACAGAGCCGAGACTTTCGCCAAGGTGGCCGAGCTGATCGAGCCGTTCAACAAGAAGGGCGTTGCGCTCTCCGACGCGACCACCTTCGCCGGCGACCTCGAATGGGACAGCCTCACCGTCATGGACTTCGTCGCCGCGATCGAGGACGAGTTCGACATCCTGATCACGATGAACATGCAGGCCGAGATCGAGACGGTCGGCCAGCTCGTCGACGCGGTCGACAAGCTGAAGAGCGGCAAGTGACCGAAGCCGTCCGCAGCCCGATGGACCCGGCCGACGAGACCGGCGTGGCGCCGAGCCACGGCCGCGATCTCTTCTCAAAGTTCGATCCGCTGATCGAGGAGCGCGCGGCGCTGCTTTCGACGGGCGTCCGCGATCCCTTCGCGCTCGTCATGGAGAAGGTGCTCTCGCCGACGCGGGCGATCGTCCAGGGCAAGGAGACGATCCTCCTCGGCACCTATAATTATATGGGCATGACCTTCGATCCGGACGTCGTCGCCGCCGGCAAGAAGGCGCTCGACGAATATGGATCGGGAACGACCGGAAGCCGGGTGCTCAACGGCACCTATCAGGGCCACAAGGAGTGCGAGGAAGCGCTCAAGGACTTTTACGGCACCGATCACGCCATGGTCTTCTCGACCGGTTATCAAGCCAATCTCGGCCTGATGTCGACCATCGCCGGTAAGGAGGATTACATCATCCTCGACGCCGACAGCCACGCCTCGATCTATGACGGCTGCGCGCTGGGCAACGCCCAGATCGTCCGCTTCCGCCACAACAGCGTCGAGGATCTCGACCGCCGCCTCGGCCGCCTCCCGGCCGAGGGCGGCCGCCTGGTCGTGCTCGAGGGCGTCTATTCGATGCTCGGCGACATCGCGCCCTTGAAGGAGATGGTCGAGGTCTCGAAGAAGCACGGGGCGATGGTCGTCGTCGACGAGGCTCATGGCATGGGCTTCTTCGGCGAGCATGGCCGCGGCGTGTTCGAGGAAGCGGGAGTCGAGGACCAGGTCGATTTCGTCGTCGGCACCTTCTCCAAGTCGGTCGGCACGGTCGGCGGCTTCGTCGTCTCCAACCATCCCAAGTTCGATGTCCTGCGCCTGGTCTGCCGGCCCTATGTCTTCACGGCCTCGCTTCCGCCCTCGGTGGTCGCGACCGCCGCGACCTCGATCCGCAAGCTGATGCATGCCGGCGAGAAGCGCGCGCATCTCTGGAAGAACAGCAAGCGGCTCCATGCCGGCCTTCGCGAACTGGGGTTCGACCTCGCGACGCCCGAGGCGCAATCGGCGATCATCGCCGTGCTCCTGCCCGACCAGGAGACGACGGTGCGGATGTGGCAGGCTTTGCTCGAGCTCGGCCTGTACGTGAACATGGCGCGGCCGCCGGCGACTCCGGCCGGCATGTACCTGCTGCGCTGCTCGCTCTGCGCCGACCATAGCGACGAGCAGGTCTCGCAGATTCTCGGCATCTTCGAGGCGGCGGGCAAGGCGACCGGGGTCCTGAGCGCTGACTGACTGCCCTCAGGACGCGGCGGGCCGAGGGTTTTCAAGCCCCTTGCCTTCCTCTAGCGTGCAGCCGCTATGGCGGACGAAAGCGTCGACGCCCCCGATGATGGCGACGGCAGCCCGGTGAGATGGCAGCGCCGATGGGCGGGAGCGGCCGCTTTGCTGGCCGCTGTCCTCCTCGTCGCGCTGATCGTCATGGTCACGCTCTCGAACCGCGCGCGCGACGACGCGATCGAGTTCGAGCGCCACACCTACGACGTGATGCTGCTCACCCGCACCGTCGACGCGACCATCGCCCGCGCCGAGGCCGCGCTCGGCCGCTTCGTGATGGACGAGGAGCAGGCGACCGGCACCCAATATTATAACGAGTGGCGCCGCGCCCGCCGGCAGATCGACGAGCTTCAGCGCCAGCTCTCGAGCGAGCCGGAACAGTCGAAGCGCGCGCGCGACCTGCGCCAGCTGTTCGATCAGCGCGGCACCGAGCTCGCCCTCGCCGCGAGCGCCGCCGCGCGCCGGACCGGCGCCGCCGCGGTCGGCTATTTCTACCAGGCAGGACGCTCGACGACGCTGCCCGCACTCCGCCAGCAGCTCGACCAGATCGCCGCCGCCGAGCGCGCGACCCTCCAGCAGCGGATGAGCGAGACGAGGAGCTTCACCGCCCAGGCGGATCGGCTCACCGGCTGGCTCGGCTGGCTCGCGGTCGTGCTCGGGATCGGCGCGGTCTTCCTCGGGATCTTCGCCTGGCGCGCGCTCGGCGAGCGCATGGCCGCCCGCCGCGAGGCCGAGAACGAGGCCGAGCGGGCCGCAGCGCTCGAGGAAGCGGTCGAGGCCCGGACCCGCGAGCTGCTCGAGGCCAATGAGCGGCTGCGCGAGGAAGCGCAGGAGCGCGCCGCCGCCGAGGCGCAGCTGAGGCAGGTCCAGAAGATGGAGGCGGTGGGCCAGCTCACCGGTGGCATCGCGCACGATTTCAACAACATGCTGGCAGTCGTTGTCGGCGGGCTGGATCTCGCCCGGCGCAAGCTGCACGGCCCGCGGCGCGAGGTCGAGCTTCATCTCGACAATGCGCTGGAGGGCGCCACCCGCGCCGCCGCCCTCACCCGCCGGCTGCTCGCCTTCGCGCGCGCGGAGCCCCTGCTTCCGGAGGGAATCTCCCCGTCCGACCTGATCGAGAACATGCTCGACCTGATCGACCGCACGATCGGCGAGCGGATCCAGGTCCAGACCCGCTTCGACGCCGATCCGTGGCACGTCTGGGCCGACGCCCACCAGCTCGAGAATGCGATCGTGAACCTCTGCGTCAACGCGCGCGACGCGATGGACGGATCGGGCGAGCTGATGGTCGAGGTCGCCAATGTCGCGCTCGCGGATCAGGCGGTCGGCGAGCTGCCCTCGGGCGAATATGTGAAGATCGCGGTGACCGACACCGGCGCGGGAATCCCGCCCGAGCATCTCGAGCGTGTGTTCGAGCCCTTCTTCACCACGAAGCCGGTCGGCAAGGGCACCGGCCTCGGCCTCAGCCAGATTTTCGGCTTCGCCCGCCAGTCCGGCGGCGACGTCTCCATCTCCTCGACGGTCGGCGAAGGCACCACGGTGGCGATCTTCCTGCCGCGCTCGCAGCAGGCGGCATTGCAGGCGCGCGAGCGCGTCGCGCCGGCCAGCGAGCGCGTCGATGCGCCGACCCACGAACTCGCGCCGGCGACGATCCTCGTCGTCGAGGACGATCCGCGGGTGAGCCGCTCGACCGTCGCCGCGCTCGAGGAGCTCGGCCACACGCCGATTGCCGTCGGCGGCGGGCGCGAGGCGCTCGACATCCTCGCCAGCAACGATTCGATCGATCTCGTCATCACCGACGTGATGATGCCGGAGATGACCGGCCCCGAGCTGATCCGCGAGATGGCGCGGACCTATCCGCATATCGGTGTGCTGTTCGTCACCGGCTATGTCGGCGAGGCGGGCGAGGCCGAGGACCTCCACGGCTACGACATTTTGCGCAAGCCCTTCACCGTCGCCGCCTTGTCTGACGCCGTCGCCGGCGCGCTCGGCCACCGGGTCAGCGGATCGCGCCCCGCCTCAACAGTCGCGGCAACAGGGTGAAGGCGGCGACCAGCGGCCAGCGCCGCTGCCAGGGGCGGATCTCGATCGGCACGCCCGAATGGCGGCTAATCTTCCAGGCGAGATAGTCGATCCCGCCGGCGAAGGTGAAGCTGGCCTTGGCGATCCGGACCACGCTCAGCGCCTTGCCCTTGCGCTGCCGCCACGGCCACGAGCCCGGCCGCGCCGGCGGCGGCGCCGCGAGCACCGCCTCGCCGAAGCGCCGGTAGCGCTCGGGATCGGCATCGACGATCGAGCCCCCCTTGGTCTTGCGCTCGGCGCGAAGCTCGGCGCCGTAGGTGAGGCGGAACCCCTCGCGGAAGGTCGCGACCGGATCCGAGCGCTCGCCGGGGGTCAGCGCGAACAGGGTCTGCGCGGCCTGGGCGACTGCCTCGATCGCGCGGGCGCGCGCCGCCTCGTCGGCCGCCCAGACTAGGCGCGAGGGCTGGGCGAAGCGCGCCCAGACCGAGACGCTGCCCGCATCGACGCCCGTCTCGCGCGCGAAATCCGACTCGCTCAGCACGGCATATTTGGCGCTGAGCCCCTCATGAGCGAACGGGAAGACGTTGGGCGGGATCAGCCGGTTGGCGGTGGCCAGCCAGCGCCGGTCGTAGGCGGCGCGATAGTCCGAGACGATCAGGTAGAAATCGAGCATCAGCCCTTCGAGCTGCTTCTCGCGCAGGCACGAGCCGTAGAAGAGCACCGCGCGCGAGGCCGCGCCATGCGCCGCAGCGATCGCCGAAGCCATCGCCGAGACGCGCGGGTCCACCGGCTCGGCCAGCTCGGCGGCGACGAGATCGCGAAGGGACGAAGGGGCGGTCACGAGGCAGATACTTCTAGCGGATTGCTGCTCAGGTACAGAGCGCGAGGTAGGCGATCTCCATCACGGTGCCACCTTCGACCGGAGCGACGCCCTCGCCGGCCGGGCGCATGTCGCGCTCCTCGACCACCTCCCAGTTCGCGCCGTGGCGGCGGGTCATGAGGGCGTTGATCGTCCGCGCCGCGCAATCGATGCGCAGCATGTAGGAGCCCGGCGTCGGCCCGGTGGCGCCGGGATCGGTGAGCCGGAACCAGGCCTCGCGAGTCCCCGATTGTTCGCTGATCGAAGAGGCGTTGACCGCGATCGACTGGCCGCTCGGCGCTGCGCCGAGATTGAGCCACAAAGCCGGCGGCGGGCCAGCCGGTTCGGGCGCTGCGGCGGCGACGACCGGCGCCGGTGGCGGCGGGACGCAGGCCTCGACAGCAGCCGCGACATGGGGGCGCACCGCCTGGTCCTGGACGTGGACTGAGATCCGCACGAGATCCGCGGGGGTCAGGCTGGCCTGGCCGAACTGGCCCGCCGGCACCAGCCGGGCGATCCGCTCGAGCTGGCGCATCTGCCAGACGCTGAGATTCTGGGCGAGGTGCCGGCTGGTGCATTGGGACTGGCCGGCGTCGAAGCCGTAGCGGGTGAGCTGGGGAGCGATGATCCCGGTCTCGGACCGCCAGTAATCGGCCGCATAGCCGGCACAGCCGGCGAGCGCGAACAGTGGAAGCAGGGCAGCGATGGTGCGGCGCATAGGCAAGGACATTCCCCGACGTGAGCGCCCGTGTCTAGCGCGGCGCGCGCGCCGGGGCGAGAGGCGGTTGACCCCGGCGCCCCCGCGCCCCTAGCTGGCGGACACCGGAGGAACCGAAGACATGTCATTCAAATCACTCGTCGGCCTGATCGCCGCCGCCGCGCTCGCCGCGTCGCCCGCAGCAGCCCAGACCAGCCCCGGCCCCGTCGAGCCCGCCCCCGAGCAGGTCGAAGGCAGCGCGCTTCGCAGCGGCGCCGCCATCTACGTCCTGCCGCTGCTGGTCGTGCTCGCCCTGCTGCTGGCGCTGGTCAAGGAGAAGGAAACGGAGCCGCCGGTCAGCCCCTGACCGCAGAGGCCTTCAGGCCGCGAGGCGGAGGAAGGGCACCGGCTCGGTCGGGCGCAGGACGATCGCCTGGCCGCGCCCGGCCTGGAACAATTCGCCGTCGAGGATGACGTTCGAGCGATCGCCCTCGATCCTGATCTCGTCGCCGCGCTCGAGGTGGACGCCCTTCATCCGGTGGCTCCCGAGCCGGCCGCGGATCGCGGCGACCAGGGTGCGGATCAGGGCGAGCGGCCGGCGCTCGATGACGAGCAGCTGCATCGCGCCGGTGCGCGCCTCGGTCGGCATGTTGCCGCCGAACAGAAGCCGCTCGAGCGTGGTCACCATCAGGAAGGCGAAGCGGCCCTGGAGCGGCTCGCCGCGGCGGTGGACCGAAACCTTGAGATGCTGCGGCCGCGGCGGCAGGAAGCGCGCCGTCACCCCGACGACATTGGCGAGCAGCCCGGCGACCAAAGTGATCGAATGGGCGAGCCAGTTCGGCAGGCCCAGCGGATAGAGCTTGTGCCGGCAATAGAGGATCGAATCCGCGAGCCCGGCGCCGCCGAGGAACATGCCGAGCACCGGCCGGCCGTCCGCGGTCGCGCCCGAAAGCTGGATCAGCTCGCGGCAGACGATATGCGGCGCGAGGTCCGAGCGGGCGATGCCGAGCACCTTCTCGAGCGCGGCGATCGGATCGCCGTCGGCGCCGAGATCGTGGGCGATGAGGTTGGTCTTGCCGTTGGGGAGCACCGCGACCGGCGGCGGGGTCTTGCCGAAATGGCCGCAGCGATAGAGCTCGGTGAGCGCCGCCTGGACGGTGCCGTCGCCGCCGTTGATGACCAGAACCGACGGGCTGACCCGGGCGATCGTCTTCAGCGCCTCGCCGATCTGATCGACATGCTCGACCTCGTAATGGAAGATGTCCTGGTGGCTCGCGCAGAAGGCCCGGACGCGCGGCAGCAGCGACCGGTTGCCGGTCGAGCGCGGATTCGAAAGAAGGGCGACGCGGGCCATGACCCGATCCATATCGCCCATGCTTGCGGCCAAATTGTGGTGACGAAAGGGCTTTTGGGTGCGCGCCCCCCCTGAAAAGCCCGCTCACCTGGTGTTCACCGATTACGGCTACGTTGCAGACGAGCGCCGAAAACCTATTTAGGATGGCGACGACAGGAACGAGTGGCGCGTTGCGGATCCGCCTCCCCTTATCCGGGCGGACCGCAGGGCCCTCCCATGGGACAGACGAACTTGGCAAACGACCCGCGTACTCCACCCTCCGGCCCGGACAAGGATCCCGGGGGCTCCTCTTCGCCCTGGGTGAAGTCCCTGCTCATCTGGGTGGGCATCCTGCTCGCGCTCGTGCTTTTCGTGCAGATGGTCGAGGGCGGGCGCACGCCGGCCGAGGGGATCAGCTATTCCGAATTCCTCCGCAAGGTCGACGAGGGCTCGGTCAAGCAGGTGATGATCGGCAAGGAGTCCATCTCCGGCCGCCTCTCCAACGGCGAGACCTTCCAGACCAATAGCGTCGGCCAGGACAGCGAGCTCGTCCGCCAGCTGCGCGAGCGCGGAGTCGAGTTCGCCGGCCAGCCCGAGGCGCAGCCCTCGGTGTGGCTGCTGCTCCTCTACCAGGCGCTGCCCTTCCTCCTCATCCTCGGAATCGCCTTCTTCGTGATGCGCCAGATGCAGAAGAATGCGGGCTCGGGCGCGATGGGCTTCGGCAAGTCCAAGGCGAAATTGCTCTCCGAGAAGCACGGCCGCGTGACCTTCGCCGACGTCGCCGGAATCGACGAGGCGCGCGAGGAGCTGGAGGAGATCGTCGAGTTCCTGAAGGACCCGACCAAGTTCGCCCGCCTGGGCGGCAAGATCCCGAAGGGCGCGCTTCTCGTGGGCTCGCCCGGCACCGGCAAGACCTTGCTGGCCCGCGCCATCGCCGGCGAGGCCAACGTGCCCTTCTTCACCATCTCGGGCTCGGACTTCGTCGAGATGTTCGTCGGCGTCGGCGCCAGCCGCGTCCGCGACATGTTCGAGCAGGCCAAGAAGAACGCGCCCTGCATCGTCTTCATCGACGAGATCGACGCGGTCGGCCGCCATCGCGGCGCAGGCCTCGGCAACCAGAATGACGAGCGCGAGCAGACGCTGAACCAGCTCCTCGTCGAGATGGATGGCTTCGAGGCGAACGAGGGCATCATCATCATCGCTGCGACCAACCGGCCGGACGTGCTCGATCCCGCTTTGCTGCGCCCCGGCCGCTTCGACCGCCAGGTCGTGGTGCCGCGCCCCGACATTGACGGCCGCGAGAAGATCCTTGCAGTCCACATGCAGAAGGTGCCGCTGGCGCCGGACGTCAACACGCGGACGATCGCGCGCGGGACCCCGGGCTTCTCCGGCGCCGACCTCGCCAACCTCGTCAACGAGGCCGCTTTGCTCGCCGCGCGCAAGGGCAAGCGCCTCGTGGCAATGGCCGAGTTCGAGGAGGCCAAGGACAAGGTGCTGATGGGCGCCGAGCGCCGCTCGATGGTGATGACCGAGGACGAGAAGAAGATGACCGCCTATCACGAGGCCGGCCACGCCATCGTCGCTCTGCACGAGCCCGCGTCCGATCCGATCCACAAGGCGACGATCATCCCGCGCGGCCGTGCCCTGGGCATGGTCATGCGCCTGCCCGAGCGGGACAATTATTCCTACCACCGCGACAAGATGTACGCGAACCTCTCGGTCTCGATGGGCGGGCGAGTCGCCGAGGAGATCATCTTCGGCTACGACAAGGTGTCCTCCGGCGCCTCGTCGGACATCAGCTACGCCTCGAAGCTCGCGCGCGACATGGTCACGCGCTGGGGCATGTCGGACAAGCTCGGCCCGCTCGAATATGCGGAGGCCGACGGCGAGACCTTCCTCGGCTATTCGGCGAACCGGCCGATCCGGATGTCGAACGAGCCCGCCCAGCTGATCGACGCCGAAGTGAAGGGCATCGTCGAGGGCGCCCACAAGCGCGCGAGCGATCTCCTCTCCGAGTATATCGACGAGCTCCACGCGCTCGCCAATGCGCTGCTCGAATATGAGACGCTGACCGGCGACGAGATCAAGAAGGCGGTGAAGGGCGAGGATATCGGCCGCGGCCACGACCATGCAGCGCCCGCCATCCCGGTCACCGGCTCCTCGATCCCGAGCACCCGCCGCAACCGCGGCAAGGGCTTCGGCGACGCCGCGCCTCAGGGCGCCTGAGCGATCCGGGCGCGTTCGCCGAGCTAGGCGAACGCGCCCATCGCCAGGAGGAGCATCAGGAAGAGCAGCATCGCCGCGAAGGCGACGATGAGGAGCACCGCCGTGCGCCAGAGCGCGCTCAGCCGGCCGAGCCCGTAGGCGCCGCGAAGCTGGCGGAAGATGTGGACCGGCGGCACCACCACCAAGGCGAGCCCCAGAATCCCCGCCGGAAAGCCGATCCAGCCGAGCAGCACGTAGGCGATCGTCGCCATGCTCATGAAGCTGATCGAGTAGGTGATGAAGACGAGGTGGTCATACGCCTTGTACCGCGCGCGGTAGCGGCGGCGGTGCAGGAACAAAGCCCACAGGAAGGGCAGCGAGATCGGGATCAAGGCCCAGGAGAATTTGTAGCCGTTCGACTGGAGCTTGTACGCAACCAGGGCCGGGTTCTCGGCGGCCTTGCGGATCGCATGGTCGAGCCTCGGCCAGCCGGTGTCCGGATTGATCTCGGTCGGCCCGCCTTCACCCGTCGCGAAATCGAGCGCGCTTTGTCCGGCCCGCGCTTCCCTCAAGTCAGAGTCGAGCCGCGCGATCGCCGCTGGATCCCGCGTCGCCCGGCGCTCGGCCTCGAGCGAGGCGACGCGGCTCTCGAGTTGCGCCCGCTCGCGAGTCACCTCGGCGGTGTCCGCATTGTCCATCGTCCGGAACGGCGACCCGACCAGGCTGAACACCGCGAACATCAGGAAGACGGTGAACAAGAACAGGGCCATGGGCGAGACGAAGCGCGCCCGCTCACCCTCGATGTAGCGCCGCGTGAGCTCGCCCGGCCGCCATGCGAGCAGAGGCAGCGTCCGCCACATCTTGCCTTCGAAGTGGAGCACCGAATGGGCGACGTCGTGCCACCAGGCCGAGACGCTCCGGTGGACATGCCCGGGCTGGCCGCAGGCGTGGCAATACGGCCCGGCGAGCGCAGTGCCGCAATTGAGGCAAGCCTCGTGCCCGGCCTCCCCGCTTGCTTCCCCCGCCTGAGGCTCGATCGCGCGGGCGATCATTCCGCCGGTCACCGCTTCGCCAAGTCCCTCTGCGCCCATTCCCGCACCCCTTGCCTTTCGAATATTCCCGCGCCGGGCGGCCGTCGAGAACATTCGCGCAGACGTTCGCGCTCGGCGGCGGCCATGCTATCGCCGCGGCGATGATCAAGACCGGCCTCCTCGGCGGCTCCTTCAACCCGGCCCATATCGGGCACCGGCGGCTGACGCTCGCGGCTGCGGCGGATCTCGGCCTCGACGAGGTGTGGTGGCTGGTCTCGCCCGGCAATCCGCTCAAGGATCCGGAAAATATGGCGCCGCTCGCCGCCCGCTTCGCCTCGGCGCAGAAGGCGGCGCGCGGGGCGCCGGTTCGGGTCACGGCGATCGAGCGCGAACTCGGCAGCCCCTACACGGTGGACACGCTCGAAGGTCTGGTCCGCCGCTTCCCCGAACGGCGTTTCGTCTGGATCATGGGCGCCGACAATCTCGTCCAGTTCCACCGCTGGCGCGACTGGCGGAGGATCGCCCGGCTCGTTCCGATTGCGGTGGTGATGCGGCCGGGCTATCATGGCCGCGCCTATCGGGCACGCGCGATGGGCTGGCTGCGTCGCTTCGTCCGGCCCGCAGCCAATGCCCGCAGATGGACGCTTTGGAGATTGCCGTCGCTCGTGCTGCTCCGTACGCCGCTCGATCCGACCTCCGCCACAGCGATCCGCGCCGCCGACCCCGGCTGGCACTTCTCACCGGCCTATTCGTTCAACCCGCTGGCGCTCCGCGACGAAGTCACGCGGCGCCCGCTCGACCCAAGGAGGCACATTGCCCGCACCGACCCAGGCTCCGACCAGTGAAGGAGCAAAAGAACGGAACGACGCCCTCCACGAGCTCGTGCTCCGTTCTCTCGACGACGACCAGGCAGTCGAGGTCGTCTCCATCCCCCTCGCCGGCAAATCGAGCATCGCCGATCATATGGTGATCGCCTCCGGGCGCTCGTCGCGGCAGGTCGCGTCGATGGCGCAGAAGCTGACGGAGCGGATCAAGCAGGAGCTTGGCCGCAACGTGCGCGTCGAAGGGCTTCCGATCGCCGACTGGGTGCTGATCGACGCCGACGACGTGATCATCCACCTCTTCCGACCGGAAGTGCGCACCTTCTACAATCTCGAGCGGATGTGGGCCTTCGAGGAGCGCTCGGCCGCGGCGCACTGACCGGACGCGGGGGCGGGACATGCTGCTCCACATCGTCGCGCGGGGGCGGATCGGGCGCTCGCCCGAGGCCGAGCTGGTCGAACGCTATCTGAAGCGCATCGCCTGGCCGACGAAGCTGACCGAGCTCCCGGAAAGCGGCGGGAAGGTGCCGGAGCCCGCGCCGAACGGCGTCACGATCCTGCTCGACGAGAAAGGCGAGCAGCTTTCCTCGGTCGCTTTCGCGGACAAGCTCGGCCGGTGGCGCGACGACGGCCGGCGCGAGGCGCGGTTCATGATCGGCGGCGCGGACGGCTTCGACGATTCGGAGCGGGCCAAAGCGGACCTGCTCCTCGCCTTCGGAAAGGCGACCTGGCCGCACCTTCTCGCCCGCGCGATGCTGGCCGAGCAGCTCTACCGGGCGACGTCCATCCTTGCGAACCACCCCTATCATCGCGAAGGATAGCGGCATGCGCCGCTTGCTCGCCTCGGCCCTGATCGTCGCCGCCTCCACGGCGGGCATCGCCGCGGCCCAGACC
>JAEWCW010000090.1 GCA_023390415.1 Pseudomonadota bacterium
ATGGAGCTCATCCGCCAGTCCCGCCTATCGGTGTCGCCGGTGCGGGACGAGGAATGGGCGGCCGTGCTTGGGCTGGGCCGAGCGGCCTGAGCGCGGACTGACCGCAATGCTGTGAGCGCCGGTCGTGTCCGCGAGGCCCTCGATCCTAGGTAAACCGGCAATAGTGATAATCGCCCCTGAGACGGTAGCAGACGACGAGGTCGCCGCCGAACACGTCCGTGATCGGGTCTTGAGCGACAGGGCGGCCGGTGGCCCAGTCCAAGCCTCTGGCGCGCATCACTTCGCCGGTCGAATCGAAGACGATTCCGCTCCAATTGTCGAGCAGCCCCACCGGATCGAAGGCAATGCGCACCGGCGGGCCGGCATCGACAAAGTATCGGATGCCCGCATGCTCTCCCGCGGCGCTGGTCCCCAGCGCGCGGTCGACCCGGTCGACGATCTCCTCATAATGCGAGCGGTTGAGGATCAGCCGGGTCCATGCGCCGGACAGCTTGCCCGCGGCAACTGCCGGCCCGAGCGAGGCGAGCGCGAGGAAGGCCAGCGCTGGCGCAGCAAGCGCGACGAGGATGCGCTCGCGCCACGTCGAGCAGAGAAGCGCGAGTTTGATACCGACGATGACAAGAAGGATCGTACCGACGGCAAGCCCGGCGAGGTAAGGAATCGCGCCCACCATCACGACCGCGACGGAAGCGTCCGGCGCCCACCACTGAGAGAATCCGACCGCCGACGGAAGTGATACCATCAAGGCGAAGAACAGCATTGTGTGCCGGAGATGCTCCCTCATCCGCGCATCGTCGATCGCGAGAGCCTGTACCGGTCGCCGCTCCACCCCAGCCGCCGCTCTCCTTCGCAAGCACCGCCTCCAGCAACGGAGTCGTCGCGCCGAGGCGCCGCTGCCGTTTGCGCGTCGCTTCCTCACGCGGCCTCCCGCGCCCTCCCCGCGGCGATCCGGAACAGGAGCGCCGCGACCAGCCAGCCACCCGAGGTGATGATGCTGAACACCGCGCCGCGGGGATCCTGGGCGTAGCCGACCGCGCCGATCGCGATCTGGCCGGCGCCGGCCGCCAGCATCACCGCCGCCATGCCGGCCGCGCGGAAGCGGGCAATGGCGGTGCCGAGAAGGGCGAGCGGGATGAGCCCGATGAACAGCAGATTGTACCCATTGTCCTCGTTGCCGATCATCCCGACCGCGCCGTTCGCCCAAATGAGGAACAGGCCGGAGAGCACCGCCAGCGCCGCGCCGCCGCGCCAGGCCCAGTCGCGCGAGCTTCGCACCGCCAGCTCGAGGCAAAGCCCGACCACGCCGAACAGCAGGCCGGCGAAGATGAAGTCCCCCGCCGACCAGTTCACTTCGCTGGTGAAGCGCATCGCGACGAACGGCGCCGCGAGCAGGGCCACCGCCCCGCCCCAGCCGATCGCCCGCCAGTTCAGCCCCCGCCGCGTCTCCCCGATGCTCGTCATGTCCCAGTGCCTTTCGCTTGTCCGAACGTGGCCCCGGGATGCCCCGGCGCGCCCGTGAGAGTCATGAGCAAAGGCTGAGCAATCGCTGAAAAGCCGCACCGGCGGCGGATGGTCAGCCCGACTGGACCGGCGGCGGAGTCCAGCGCGCGCGGTCGTTCCAGGCGTCGGCGTTCATGAAGACCCGCTCGCCGATATGGCCGATCTGGGCGGACAGGCGATGATCGACGAAGGCGGGCAGCCCGGCCGCTTTCAGCTTCAGGAAGAAATAGCCGTCCTCGCCGTTGATGTCCGGCGCGAACCAGGGCCCGGGGATGGCCGAGAAGACCTCAGTGCTCATCAGGCAGACGCCGAGCCCCATCGAGTCGACCGGCTCGAGCAGGCCGTCGCGGGCCTTGGCCTCGCTGGTCCAGACGAACTCGGGGGTCGCGCCCCCGAGCCTGAGCGCGGTCGGGCCGGTCGGGTCGGTCCGCCGGGCATAGTTGCAGCCGACCACCTTGGCGCCGGGCATGTGGCGGAAGAGCTGCCGGAGCGTGTCCGGCGGGAAGGTGTGATCGGTATCGAGCCACAAGATGTAATCGGCGCGGCCGCTGAGCGCGATCTCGGCGAGCGTCTGGCGGTTGAGCGCGACGTTCGAGCTGCTCGCCATCAGCATGCGCAGCTCGGGCTGGACCCGCTCGCCGCCTTCCGCCCGCAGCCCTTCGCGCGCGACGTGGATGAGGAGATTGGCGAGGCAGTAGGTGTACTGCGCCTTGGTGTCTCCGAAGGCCGGAGAGCAGATCGCTATTCGCATCGCGCGGCTCGGCACCCCATCCCGGCAGCTCAGCCCCGCACTAGAGGCGCCGAGGCCGGGGCTGTCAATGTCCGGGCCGGCGCGGCTGCACGACGCCCGGCCGCCATCCGTGATATGGTTCCCCTCCGCT
Organism: Pseudomonadota bacterium; assembly: GCA_023390415.1. Classification (GTDB taxonomy): domain Bacteria; phylum Pseudomonadota; class Alphaproteobacteria; order Sphingomonadales; family Sphingomonadaceae; genus Allosphingosinicella. The sequence continues at coordinate 2,382 of JAEWCW010000090.1, forward strand.
CAGGCGGACCCTGCCGGCCAGAGGGGGATTGAGGGACATGGACAGGAAGACGATCATCGCCGCGCTCGCGCCCGCCTTGATGCTTGCGGCCTGCGGGGGCACGGACGGCGCTTCGAACGAGACGGCGTCCGGTCGACCGGCCGATGCGCCGAATGCGATGGCGGCTCCGGCGCCCGGCCCGGCGCCCGGCACGGCGCCCGCCAATGCGGCAGCCGGCGCGACTGACGGGGCCCCGGACCGCGGACCGCCCGCGCTGACGCCGGAGGCCGAGCGCGGGGTCGAGGGCGCGCGCAATCTCCTCCTCACCTTCGCCCGGGCGATCGAGCGGAAGGACTTCGCCGCCGCCTGGTCCCTGCTCAGCCCGGCGGACCGGCAAAGATGGAGCCGGCCGGACTTCGCCGCCATGTTCGCGGACCTGGAGGGGATCGCGGTCGCCGTCCCCGACGGAATGATGGAAGGCGCCGCCGGCTCGAGCTTCTACGCCGCGCCCGTCACCATCTCCGGCCGCGACCCCGCGGGACGCCCGATCCGCTTCGAAGGCCGGGCGACGCTCCGCCGGGTCAACGACGTCCCCGGCGCCACCCCAGCCCAGCTGCGCTGGCACTTCGAGACCCTGACTCTCGACTGGACCCACTAGGCGCCGATCGCCCCATGGGAACGCGAGGGGGCGCGGCGCGAATGGTCACCAATGGTCGCACTGACGGGGGTGTTTTTCCGACATGTGGCGGGGGCCTTCTTCGGGATCTTGGGCCCTCTCCTGCTTCTCTCCTCTCCTTTCCCCCCAGGCCGAGTCGCTTCGGCCGATCTTATGTCTGAGGACGGGTGCTGTAGGAAAGAGATTTGTTCGCGCAATGTTCCCGTGCGCAGCGCCGCCGACGGCGAAGCCGACGTTTGTCCGATGTTTGTTCTTGACCATAGAGGCGTCGGTGCCGCATCTTCTCGGGAGGTTCCTACGAACTGCCGATAATCATCACTATGAGCCCACAGCCTTTCATTGCACGTCAGCTTTCGTATTTTCTCGACGGCAACGAAAAGATAATCTCGCATACTGAGTTGCTCGACCTTCCTCAGAACCTCGTTATTTTGGGCGAGGCCGGGATGGGCAAAAGCCGCTTACTCGAGGAACTATCCAAAGGTGGCTTAAGACGTTTGAGCGCCCGGCGCCTCATAAGCGCACCCGATGCCAGTAGGCTTGTAGAGGGCGATACCCGAGTCCTCATTGATGCTCTCGACGAGACACCTGCCTTTGCTGAGGGTGGCGTTGTTGACCAGGTCGTCGCTACGTTGGAGCATGCGGGCATTGTGCAGTTCGCCATCGCGTGCCGAGCCGAAGATTGGCAGGCCTCGACCGCCAGATCGATCATCACGGAGATATTTGGTAATCCCCCGCTGGAGTTACGCCTTCGGCCATTCGGTGAACGGCAGATAACTGATTTCCTCGCCGACGAGTTGGGACCTGAGCGCGCCAGTCATGTAGTGCAAACTTACCAAAAGCGTGGCTTCGGAGAATGGCTCGGCAATCCGCAGACGTTGATCATGCTTGCGGCTGTGGCGAAAAGTGGCGAACTGCCACAAACAACATCGGCTCTTTTCGAGACTTACATCAATTTGAGCCTGCCTGAGGCTAATCCTTTGCGACGCCAACAGCGACGCGAAATACCTCGTCAGGCAGCGCTGGACACCCTCGGAGCCGCCTTTGCTGCGCTCATTCTGTCAGGCAAATCGGCTCTCGCGAAGGCAGCAGCAGACTTCTTCGAGGAAGACCTTCGGCTTTCGGAGCTCGGTCGTCTACCCGGCTTCAGCGATTGGACAGGAGTGTCGGGCAATCGGCTCGTGAAAATGTATGGCGGCGATAGCGATCGCCTGACCTATGCCCACAGACGGATTGGTGAATGGCTCGGCGCGCAGTGGCTTGCACGGTATGCTGATAGCGAGCGTGTGCGTGCTCGGCTTTTCGCTTCGTTCACAGTGCGCGGCATCGTGCCGGCCAGCTTGCGTGGCCTGTTCGCCTGGCTGTCGCTCGATTCCAAACTTTCCCTACGGGTAATTGCCACCGACCCGATGGCCGTGATCGAATACGGCGACGCCGACGTCCTGCATGATAGGGAGGCGCGCGCCCTGCTCGATGCTCTCGAAGCGCTGTCGGTCCAGGATCCTTGGTTTGCCGGGTGGGGTGACTTCCGCGCGAAGGCATTAGTGCGAGCGGGGCTGCTGCCTGAGACTCTCAGTGCCGTTCTTGATGCGGGTCGCGCAGCTCGGCTACGCCTCTTGTTAGTGCGCCAATTCCACGGGGAGACACTAGAACCAAATATCTCACGTAAATTGATGCAGCTGGCACTCGACGAAGACACGTTTTATGCGCTTCGTGAAGACGCCGCAAAAACTTTGGTGGGCAATCTTTCATCAGCCGAGATGGCAAATTTCGCGGAGGACCTGCGCTGCCAGGGCTCCCATGATGCCACGCGTTTGGCCGCCTTGATTATTCTGCAGGCTGGCATCGAGAACTTCGAAAACGAGCAGGTGGTAGAGACGATCTTCGCCGCGTGCGGCCATTCGATCAGCGCAGTTCCGGCCGAGGGTGAAGACCCAATGGCGGCGCGGGCATGGGGCTACCGACAGGGAATCCCCGACGCTCGCTTGGATGCCGTTCTCGATTTGATCGCGGACTACGCCATCGCTCTCCTCCCCAAGCATCGTAGTCTGGAATCGGCCGACATAATTAACCTCGGCGATGCCCTAATCGCGCGCAGGCTCCGCCTGGGGCCTGTGGAGCCAATCCGCCTTTTGCGTTGGCTGGAGGCGTTTAGCGGAAGGGACAGCTATGTGGCCGAAGACGAAAAAGCAATATCGTTATATTTGCGAGATCATGGTGAGGTACGTCAGGAAATCCAGCGAATCTGGTTGGGGGGAAAGAACGACGAGGACGCGTTTTTCAAAGCTTCTTACGGACTCACCCGAATCCACAAGGATCTTGAATTTACCGATGACGACCTTGCTAAGTTTCTTACTAGCGTCCCAGCGGATTTTAAGGGATGGCGCACTGCCGCCCACCTCATCAAGCACTCATCCACCGAGGGGAGAAAGAGCCGCGCGGCATTGGGCCGTTTTTTCAACAGTAACGAACATTACGAGAGCTTCATCAGCGGTCTCATTGACCCGCCCAAGGCAGATTGGGAAATCGAGCGAGAGAAGCGGGCGGCATTTCGCCAAGCCAACCAGGACAGGCGCTGGGCCGATTTCCGCAAGGGAATGGCCGCGGAACAAGATGAACTGGAGCAGGGCCGCTTTGGTGTCATCCGCCAAGGAGCGACCGTTTATCTAGGTCGATTTTCGGACCTGCGCGACTTTAGAACGGCGCAGGATCGACTAGACGCTCTTTGCGGTCCGCAGCTTACATCATCGGTGTTGCGGGGCCTAGAGGTGTACCTCAACATCTTGCCGCCCTACCCAAATGCTGAACGCATTGCCCAAGACTATGCGCGAAACCGAGTTTGGAACACGCGTCATGTCTTGGTCGCTGCGCTCGCGGAGCGAGTGAAACAACGCGGTTCGATCGAGCCGTTAACGACCGACCAGATGGTCGCTGCTCAACTGCACATTGCGCACGGGACACCTTCGGGAGACGAATGGAAGCCTCTCAAGGAAGCGGTCTGGACGGCGCTAATTGCACGGCCCGACGCTTTCGAGCGGTATGTCCGGTTGCTTGTGGAACCTTGCCTCCGCCGGAAACACGAAATCATCATGGGCCTTTACGACGTCCTCCACGAAGGCAGGGATGCACACCCTGAGATGGTCCTCCGATTAGCACAGGAATGGTTGCAGCGGTTCCCACGCATGCATTCTCGTCCGGAGGCCGAACTGATGGATGTCCTTCTGGCCGGCCGAGAGTACGGGGCTATGCGCGCTCTTGTGCAACGGCGGCTGCGAATGAAAACGCTCGACCAAGGCCGCCGACGGAATTGGCAAGCGGCCGGGCTTATTTGCGATTTTGAACGCTACGCAACTAAGCTTACCATCCTAGATGGCGATGAGCCTCTCTTCTGGGCGATCCGGGAACGCCTCGGCGCCCGGCGCCCCTATGATCACGCGCTGGATAATGTCCCCATTCGATTGGCTAGCTGGCTTGTTGAGCACTTCCGTTTTGCTTTCCCAGTGGAGGAGCGTCCTCCCGGCGTCACATCAGGCGACACCAACACATGGGATGCGACCGAGGCAATGCTTCGGTTAATAGATCGGATCGGTAGCGACACTTCTGCAGAGGCGGGGGAACTACTGAGGATGCTCAGCGAGACCCGCGACGGCTATCGTGAACGGATCGTTGCGGTGCTGGCAGAGTACAATCGGAATTGTGCCGAGAATGCGCGGGCAACGATGGACGTAAATAGTCTCACCGCGCTTCTTGCAGACGGTCCACCCACCAGCCTGCCGGACTTGCAGGCAAAGCTACTCAATCTCCTCGATAGAGTGGAAGCGCAGGCCAAGAGTAACGACACAGACAGTTGGGTGACGTTCTTTCGAGACGACCGCAGGACCCCCCACGACGAAGAACACTGCCGCGACCGTGTCATTGACATGTTACGGCAGCATGAATGGACGATCCAGTTCAGCCCCGAGAAGCATCTCGGCGACAACCGCGAGGGCGATATCGCCTGCGAGTACGGGAATTTGCACCTTCCGATCGAGGTGAAGGGACAATGGCACAAGGATTTGTGGAAGGCCGCCGATGAACAGCTCGCAGCCCAGCAGGCGGTCGATCACCGCGCGGCTGGGCATGGTATCCTCCTAGTTCTTTGGTTCGGAGCTAACGGCAAGAACTTGATGGGTCCGCCGCGCGGGTCGTCCATTGATACGCCGACTGACGCACAGGGCTTGGAGCGATCACTAACCGCGTGGAGCAAGGTCGCACGTAACGGGCGTGTGCGCGTAAGGGTGCTCGACTTGTCCCGTTCCTAGGGCTGCGCGGGGCTAAGCTGTCTCGGCTTTCCGGCTTAGCGCTTGCGTCAGATATGCTCGCTTTCACAATGCTGGCGCATTGTTGCCGCTCGCTTCGTGACGTCGAACGACGCGGCTCCGCCGGTCGCCGGCCGACCGAGGACGCCGTCTCTTCGCGCTGCTTCGGCGGCCTTTCAGGCCGGCGGGGCTGTGCTCGCCGGCGCGCAGCGGCCGGCCGCCATCCATTGCGTGCCGTAAAGATGATGGGCGGGACCGTGGTCCTGCACGAAAACATGCCTGAAGGTCACTGCCGCAGGGATCGCCCGGCCTTCCGGCAGCGAGAGCCTGAACCGGCAAAGCGCCCGGTTGTGGTGACGCCCGACGAAGCGGCAGCGAAGGTTGCTGACGCCATAGTCCGGGATGTCCGAGCCGCCGGTCTCGTTCCCTTCCTCGTCAACGATGGGCGGACGGTAATCGGGCGACGTCACGTGATCGAGGACGGCACAGGACAAGGCAACCTCCTGAGCGGTCGGGAGCGCGCAAGCGGGCGGGTAGTCGCGAAGGGCTCGCGGCTGCCGCGGATCCGTCGCCGCGAGAACGCCGCACCGGCCCCACGGCACGGTGGCGGTCGCACCTTCGTCCGAGCTTGCAATGCCCGCGAGACCGGCGAGGGCAACAGGCAGAAGCCAGATCAGGCGCAATGGCGAAGCCCGCGGCATCCCGGCATGTTCGCACAGCCGCCAATGGCAGGCAAATGCAGCGAGCCAGGCCGCCTTCCGGGTCTGGCGCCTTCGGGAGAGGCCGTCACGGGAGTGAATCCCGTGACGTCGATCAGGCTCGCTGCGCGACCTGTCGTCCGGCGTCAGCCGGCTCTTCGCGCTGCTCCGGCGGCGCGTTCCGCGCCGGCGTCGCTACGCTCGGCGGCCCGACAGAGCCTCAGGCCGCCTCGGCCTTGCGGCTCTGTCTTTTCCGCTCATGCGGGTCCAGGTACCGCTTCCGCAGCCGAATGCTCTTCGGCGTGACCTCGACCAGCTCGTCGTCCTGGATGTAGGCGATCGCCTGTTCCAGGGTCATGCGCTTCGGCGGGGTCAGGCGGATGCCTTCGTCCTTGCCGCTGGCGCGGAAGTTGGTGAGCTGCTTGGACTTGAGGGGATTGACCTCGAGGTCCTGGGGCTTGGCGTTCTCGCCGATGATCATGCCCTCGTAGAGCTTCTCGCCGGGCGAGATGAACAGGATGCCGCGCTCTTCCAGGGCGTTCAGAGCGTAGGCGACCGCCTCGCCCTGCTCCATCGAGATCAGAACGCCGTTCTGGCGGCCGCTGATCGGGCCCTTGTACGGCCCGTATTTCTCGAACAGCCGGTTCATGATGCCGGTGCCGCGCGTGTCGGAGAGGAACTCGCCATGATAGCCGATCAAGCCGCGGCTGGGCGCGCTGAACGTGAGGCGGGTCTTGCCGCCGCCCGAGGGGCGCATGTCGGTCATCTCGGCCTTGCGAAGGCTCATCTTCTCGACGACCGTGCCGCTATGCTCGTCGTCGACGTCGATGACGACCGTCTCGTAGGGCTCCTCGCGGCCGCTCGGGCCGTCCTTGAAGAGCACGCGCGGGCGGCTGATCGAGAGCTCGAAGCCCTCGCGGCGCATCGTCTCGATCAGCACGCCGAGCTGGAGCTCGCCGCGGCCGGCGACCTCGAACGCGTCCGAGGTCGGGCTGACCGAGATGCGGATGGCGACGTTGGTCTCGGCCTCGCGCTCGAGGCGGTCGCGGATGACCCGGCTCTGGACCTTGTCGCCGTCGCGGCCGGCATAGGGGCTGTCGTTGACCGCGAAGCTCATCGCGAGCGTCGGCGGATCGATCGGTCGGGCCGGGACCGGGACGCTCATCGAGGGCGCGCCGATCGTGTTGGAGACGGTCGCCTTGGTGAGGCCGGCAATGGCGACGATGTCGCCCGCCTGGGCGCTCTCGACGGGCACGCGCTCGAGGCCGCGGAAGGCGAAGACCTTGGTGGCGCGGCCGGCCTCGACCTCGTTGCCGTCGACGTCGATCGCCTTGATCGGCATGTTGACCTCGAGCTTGCCGCTCTCGATCCGCCCGGTGAGGATCCGGCCCAGGAACGGGTCGCGATCGAGCAGGGTGGCGAGCATCTTGAACTCGCCCTCCGTGTCGAGGCCGGGCGCGGGGACATGGCCGACGATGGCTTCGAAGAGCGGCGTGAGGTCGCCCGAGCGGACGTCGTCGCTGGTCCCGGCATAGCCGTTGCGGCCCGAGGCGTAGAGGACCGGGAAATCGAGCTGCTCGTCATTCGCGTCGAGGCTGAGGAAGAGCTCGAACACCTCGTCGAGCACCTCGGCCGGGCGCGCGTCCGGGCGGTCGATCTTGTTGACGACGACGATGGGCCTGAGGCCGAGGCCGAGCGCCTTGCCGGTGACGAACTTGGTCTGCGGCATCGGCCCCTCGGCGGAATCGACGAGCAGGATCACGCCGTCGACCATCGAGAGGATGCGCTCGACCTCGGCACCGAAATCGGCGTGGCCCGGCGTGTCGACGATGTTGATGTGCGTGGTCTCGCCGTCGTGGCTCCACTCGACCGAGGTGCACTTGGCGAGGATGGTGATCCCGCGCTCTTTCTCGAGGTCGTTGGAATCCATCGCGCGTTCCTCCACGCGCTGGTTGTCGCGGAAGGTGCCGGACTGGCGGAACAGCTGGTCGACAAGAGTCGTCTTGCCGTGATCGACGTGGGCGATAATCGCCACGTTGCGCAGGCTCATTTGGGTATAACTTTCGGAATCGGGAAAAATATCCCGCGCCTATATAGGCGATGCTGCGCCGCAACAAGTGCAGGCGGGACGATTTTGCGGGCGGCTCGCCGTGCGATTGCCAAGGCCGGGGCGCTCCCATAGGGGCGTCGCAGCCGCCATACGTCCGGAGCCTCGATGATCATCGCCGATCCTAGTGCCCGCGCCGCCCTGCTGAAGGCGCTGCGCTGGTACATTGCCCTCACCTTCGTTCCGGTGATGCTGCTCGCCGCGGTCGCGGCGCGCGGGCTTCTCGCCTTGCCGGCGGCGGCGGTGCTGGCGATGCTGGTGCCCGCGCTGGCCGCCTTCGTGGTCCAGAAGCTCGTGGTGAAGGCGCCCCTGTTCCGCGGCGGGGCGCTGGGCTTCCGGGTGGGCGTGAAGAAATGGTGGCTGCTCGCGCCGGCCGCCCTCGGCCTGCTGATCGCGCTCGCTTATGCCGTGACCTTCGCCATCGCGCCGGAGACTCTCGCCAGCCCGAGCGAGATCGCGGCGACGGCGGCGCGGCTCCAATTCCCCGACAGCCTCGGAACGACGGAGCGGATCGCTCTCCTCGCCCTGCTCGCGGCTGTGGTCGGGCCGCTCGTCAACCTCCCAATCTATCTCGGCGAGGAAATCGGCTGGCGCGGCTTCATGACCCCGCGCTTCACCGCGCTCTACGGGCGCGCCGGGATCCTGCTCGCGGGCCTGATCTGGGGCCTGTGGCACACGCCCCTGATCCTGCTCGGCCACAATTATCCGGACAATCCCGGCGTCGGCCACTTGGTCTGGATCCCTTATTGCATCGCGCTCTCGATCCTTCTCCAGGCCGCCTACGGGGTGTCGCGTTCGATCTTCGTCGCGGGCCTCGCCCACGGCATGGTCAACCAGATCGCCGGCACCGGCGCGATGCTTCTGATCGCCGCGCCGGCCTTCATCGACTGGCTGCACGGCGCGGTCGGCCTGATCGGCCTCGCGATCATGGCCGTCCCCGCCGCCTGGATCTGGACCCAGCGCCCGGACCTGTTGCTCGGCCCGGCCGAGGCGCTGGGGCAGGCGGAGCGCGGGCCTGCTAGCGGCTGATCTGCTCGATCAGCTCGACCCCGCGCTCGAGGGCGCGGCGCTCGCTTTCGGCGAGGCGGCCGAGACGCTCGGCGATCGCGGCGACGCGGCGGCGGCGGCCCTCCTCGAGCAGGGCGCGGCCGGCGTCGGTGGCGGCGATGCGGACGCGGCGGCGGTCCCCGGGCTCGGTCTCGCGGGTGACAAGGCCGAGGCCGACCAGCGCGTCCACCAATCGCGTCATGGTGGGCGCCCTAACCTGCTCGGCTGCTGCCAGCTCGGCGAGCGAGAGCGGGCCGCTGAAGACGATGACCGACAGCGCGGAGAGGCGCGGGCCGCTGAGGCCGCTCTCGGAATCCGCCTTGCGCACCATTCGTAGCAGGCGGATCGCCGCGGCGTGGAGCCTGGTCGCGGTTTCGGCCGGCGAGGACATATAATTAGCTTGCCTAACGATTGCCTTGTGCTAATTATTAGCCTGCCGTTTGAATCGGTTCAAGGAGGCTGGAAATGGCTTCGACCGCACCGCGCAGGCTCGCCCAGATCGCCATCGTCGTCGAGGATATCGAACGCGCCAAGGCCTTCTACCGGGACGTGCTCGGCCTCGCCTGGATCGCCGACGCGCCGCCTTCCCTCTCCTTCTTCCAGTGCGGCGAGACCCGGCTGATGCTGAGCCCGGCCGAAGGCCCGGAGACGCGCGGAAGCTCCATCCTCTATTATGACGTCGAAGACGTCGCCGCCGCCCATGAGGCGATGGCCGCCAAGGGCGTCGCCTTCCTCCAGGAGCCGCATGTCGTCGGCCGGCTCGGCGACAAGGACGTGATCCTTGCCATCTGCCGTGACAGCGAAGGCAATCTGCTCGGCCTCATGAGCGAGCGCCCGGCCTGAGCCCTCGCGAACTTTCCTCCGGCCGGTTCGTTTCGTCGCCAGTCGAGATGGAGGAAGCGTCATGCCGCAGGGCGACAAGGACAAATATACCGACAAGCAGAAGCGCAAGGCCGAGCATATCGCCGAGGGCTATGAGGAGCGCGGGGTCTCCGAGAAGGAGGCAAAGAGCCGCGCCTGGGCGACGGTGAACAAGGATTCGGGCGGCGGCAACAAGTCCGGCTCCGGCCGCGGCAAGAAGGACAGCACAGCGTCAGCGCGCCGTGGCGGCCGCAAGAGCGGCTCCTCGCAGAGCGCGGCGAGCCGGAGCGCGGCCGCGAAGAAGGGCTGGGAGACCAGGCGCAAGCGCGGCAACGGCTGACGCAGGGGCCGTTGCGGTCCCCTTTCGGGCGGTCTAGGCCTCGAGGCTTCCGTCGTTCCGGAGGCCGTACATGCTCGATCGCCGCACCTTCCTCGCAAGCACCGGATCCCTCGCCTTTCTCGGCGCCGCCGGCTGCGCCACCACCGGCGCGCCGCGTGCGAGCGCGGGCGAGCGCGACCAGGCGCTGCACACCCTGCTTCAATCCTGGTTCGACGAGGATCTGCGCGAGAATCCGACCTTCGCGACCAATCTCGGCCTCGACACGGGCGAGCTTTCCTATCTCCGCGGCCAGCTCGGCGACGCCTCGCGCGAGCGGCTCGCGCGGGACCGGGCGAAGGCAATCGCCCGCAACCGGACGCTCACCCAGTTCGGCCGCGAGGGCCTCAGCGCCGCCGGCCAGCTCAGCTACGACATCGCCGCCTTCCGCGCCGGCCTCGGCGCCGAGGGCGCGCGCTTCCCTTATGGCGGCGGCGGACGGCCCAATCCCTATGTCGTCAGCCAGCTCGGCGGCGCTTATTATTCGGTGCCGGACTTCCTCGACAGCCAGCATCCGGTGCGCACGCGCGAGGATGCCGACGCCTATCTCAGCCGGCTCGAAAGCTTCGCCCGCACGCTCGACCAGGAGACCGAGCGCGCCACCCACGACGCCTCCGTGGGCGTCGTCCCGCCCGAATATATCCTCGACAAGGCGATCTCGAACCTCGAGCGGCTTCGCGCAACGCCGGCGGCCGAGACCACTTTGGTGCGCTCGATCGTCCGGCGCTCGGCTGCGGCCAATCTCGGCGGGGACTATGGCAGCCGGGCGACATCGCTGGTCTCCGACCCGATCGCCCAGGCGCTCGGCCGGCAGATCGAGGCATTGCGGACGATCCGCCGCCGCGCCAATCGCGATGCCGGCGCTTGGAAGCTGCCCGCGGGCGAGGCCTATTACCAATATGCGCTGAAGGCGAACAACACGACGAACATGACCGGCGAGGAGGTCCACCAGATGGGCCTCGACCAGGTCCGCGACCTCCATTCGCAGCTCGACGTGCTGCTCCGCGCCCAAGGCTACACGCAGGGGAGCGTCGGCGATCGGATCAACGCGCTGAACCGCGAGGAGCGCTTCCTCTATCCGAACACCGACGCAGGCCGCGCCGAACTGCTCGCGTCGCTCAATCACCAGATTGCCGCAATGACGCCCTTGCTGCCGCGTGTCTTCGCCACGCTGCCGCGGGCCGCGCTGGAGATTCGGCGGGTCCCGGTCGAGATCGAGGCCGGCGCGCCGGGCGGCTATTATCAGGGCGCGCCGCTCGACGGCTCGCGGCCCGGAATCTACTACATCAACCTCAAGGACACGCATGAGTGGCCGAAGATCGGCCTTCCGACCCTGACCTGGCACGAGGGCGTGCCCGGCCACCATTTCCAGATCTCGATCGCGCGCGAGGCGGGCGAGCTTCCCATCTATCGCCGCACCGGCGGCTTCTCGGCTTACTCCGAAGGCTGGGCGCTCTATGCGGAGCGGGTTGCGGACGAGCTCGGAATCTATGCGAACGATCCGTTCGGCAAGATCGGCTATCTCCAATCCTATCTGTTCCGCGCCACCCGGTTGGTCGTCGACACCGGCCTCCACCACAAGCGCTGGACCCGCGAGCAGGCGATCCGCTGGATGGTCGACAATGCCGCCGAGCCCGAAGGGAGCGCGGTTCGCGAGATCGAGCGCTACATCGTCTGGCCGGGCCAGGCGACCGCCTACAAGATCGGCCAGACCGTGATCGCGAACCTGCGCGACGAGGCCGAGCGGCGGATGGGCGCGCGCTTCGACATCAAGGCCTTCCACGACGTCGTGCTGACCGGCGGCGCGATGCCGCTGACCGTGCTCGAACGGCGGGTGCGCGGCTGGATGGCGGGCTGAGGGCTCAGCTCAGCCAGTAGCGGATCAAGAAGGCGGCGAGGCCGACGACGGCGACTCCGGCAATCCAGAGGCCGGCGAACCAGGCGAGGCGCACGGTAAGCCGCGGCTCGTCGGGCGCGCTCAATGATAGCCCTCCTCGCCGACCTTGCCGCGGAACACCCAGTAGGACCAGGAGGTGTAAGCGAGGATCAAGGGGATCAGGATCACCGCGCCGACCAGCATGAAGAGCTGGGAGCTCTCCGGGGACGCGGCTTCCCAGATCGTGACGCGGCCGGGGATGACGTCCGGCCAGATCGAGATGGCCAGGCCGATCATCGACAGGAGGAACAGGCCGAGGGTGAGGACGAACGGATGCCAGTCGCTCGCGCCGCGGCGGAGGCTGAGCCAGAGCGCTGCGGCGACTCCGATCACCAGCAGCGGCATGGGCAGGGCGACGAGAAGCCCGGGATAATCGAACCAGCGCTCGTGATACTGGTTCTCGAGGAAGGGCGTGGCGAGGCTGACCGCGCCGATCGCGACGAGCAGGGCCGGGACGAGGAAGGTGGCGGCGCGGCACGCATCCTGCTGGATCCGCCCCTCGGTCTTCCAGACCAGCCAGCACGCGCCGAGAAGCGCGTAGCCGATCACGAGCGCGGCGCCGACGAGCAGGCTGAAGCCGCTCAGCCAGTCCCACCAGCCGCCGCCATAGGCGCGGCCGTCGACCTCGATCCCCTGGAGCAGCGCGCCGAGCGTGATGCCTTGAGCGAAGGTGGCGAGCAGCGAGCCGGCGAAGAAACCGAAATCCCAGAGCGCGCGGTGGCCGGGATCGCGCCAGCGGAACTCGAAGGCGACCCCGCGGAAGACCAGGCCGAGAAGCATCGCGATCAAGGGCGCGTAGAGGGCGGGCAGGATGATCGCGTAGGCCAGCGGGAAGGCCGCCATCAGCCCGCCGCCGCCCATCACCAGCCAGGTCTCGTTGCCGTCCCAGACCGGCGCGATCGCGTTCATCGCCTGGTCCCGCTCCTTGCCGACGCGGAAGGTGGGGAAGAGGATTCCGATGCCGAGATCGAAGCCGTCCATCACCACATAGGCCGCGACCGCGAAGGCGATGATGAACGCCCAGATGATGGTGAGGTCCATGCTCATGCTTGCCTCTCCCGCTCGCGGGAGAGGGAGGGGCCCGCCGCGCAGCGGTGGGAGGGTGAGGGGCTGTGGCCCGTTGTCCGACAGGCCCTCACCCCGACCCTCTCCCGCAAGCGGGAGAGGGAGTTGCGGCGCGTCTCGCTCATCTCTCTTCCTCCCGCTTCACCGCAGCCGCGGGGGTGATTCCCGCCGTCCGGATCGGGGCGTGGTCGGGCTCGGTTTCGCCGTGGTGCGGGGGATCGCGCATCAGGCGCAGAATGTACCAGGTGCCCATGGCGAAGACCGCGAAATAGACGATGACGAAGGCGATGAGCGACGCGGACACGGCGGGCGCGGCGATCGGCGAGACGGCGTCGCGGGTGCGGAGCAGGCCGTAGACGACCCAGGGCTGGCGGCCGACTTCGGTCGTCACCCAGCCGGCGATGACGGCGACAAAGCCGGACGGGCCCATGATGAGGGCGAAACGGTGGAGCCCGCGCCAGTCGTAGAGCCGGCGGCGCCAGCGCGCGAGGAGGCTCCAGAGGCCGAGGCCGAGCATCAGGAAGCCGAGTCCCACCATGATCCGGAATGACCAGAAGACGATCCCGACCGGCGGCCGCTCGTCGCGTGGCCAGTTGGAGAGGCCGCGGACCGGGGCGTTGAGATCGTGGTGGAGGATGAGCGAGGACAACTTGGGGATCGACACTTCGGCATGGACGGTCTCGGCAACGGAATCGGGAATGCCGAACAGGATCAGCGGCGCGCCGTCCGGATAGTCGCGGAAATGGCCCTCCATCGCGGCGATCTTGGCGGGCTGGTGCTCGAGCGTGTTGAGCCCGTGGAAGTCGCCGACGACGATCTGGATCGGCGCGACGAGCGCTGCCATCCACATCGCCATCGAGAAGCTGGTGCGCACCGCCGGATTGTCGTTGCCGCGCAGCAGGTGCCAGGCGCCGACCCCGCCGACGGCCAGGGCCGTGGTGAGGAAGGCGGCGATGACGGTGTGAACGAGCCGATAGGGGAAGCTCGGATTGAAGATGATGTCGATCCAGCTTCCGGCGGGCACGAACTGGCCGACATCGTTCGTCGTCCAGCCGGTCGGCGTGTGCATCCAGCTGTTCGCGGAGAGGATCCAGAAGGCCGAGAACAAGGTGCCGATCGCGACCATCAACGTGGCGAGGAAATGGAGCTTCTTGCCCACCCGCTCGAGCCCGAACAGCATCACGCCGAGGAAGCCGGCTTCGAGGAAGAAGGCGGTGAGCACCTCATAGGCCATGAGCGGCCCGATGATCGGGCCGGCGCGGTCCGAGAAGACCGACCAGTTGGTGCCGAACTGGTAGGAGAGGACGATGCCCGAGACGACGCCCATCGCGAAGGCGATGGCGAAGATCTTCAGCCAGTAGCGGAAGAGGGTGAGGTAGCAATCGTCCTTCGTCTTGAGCCAGAGCGCCTCGAGGACGGCGAGATAGGAAGCGAGGCCGATCGAGAAGGCCGGGAAGATGAAATGGAAGGAGACAGTGAAGGCGAACTGGATCCGCGCCAGCAGCAATGCCGTTTCGCCGTCCGCCACGCTGGATCTCCGCCGTCGACGCGCGGCATTTAGCGCGCGCCGAGGGCGAGGTCACGCACGCAAATCAGCGTTTTGCGGGGGCGGGAGATTTGGGGGAGATGGATGCCCGACGTGGATTCGAACCACGATTGACGGAGTCAGAGTCCGTAGTCTTACCATTAGACGATCGGGCAGCGCCGGGCGGCGAGATAGGCAGAGCCGCCCGGCCTGTCAACGCGTTAAGCGGCCGGCGCGGTGCGCTTCAGGAAGGCGCCCTCCTGCTCCACCATCACCCTGAAGCTCGGCCGGTCGAGCATGCGCGACGCATATGCGGCGAGCCTCGGCCAGCGCGCCGGATCGACCTCGATGCCGAGATGGCGGAGGTTCGCGAACGGGCTTGCGACGGCGATGTCGGCGAGAGTGAGCCGGCCCTCCACCAGGAAGCCGCTTTCCGGGATCGCGCCCTCGAGCCAGTCGAGGATCGGCGGGAGCTCGTTCGCCTGCGCTGCGGCGGCTGCCGCCTCGTCGCCGTCGCGGCCGAGGAAGCGGGGCGCGACGACGCGGTTGAAGAACATCTTGGCGCCGCAGGCCGCGAGGATCGTGTCGGCGAACTCGTCATACCAGATCGTCCGCCCGCGCGCCTTGGGCTCGGCCGGGATCAGGTTCGGTTCGGGCTGCTTCGCCTCCAGATAGTGGATGATGGCAGAGCTGTCGGCGAGGGTGAAATCGCCGTCGCGCAGCGCCGGCATCTTGCGGAAGGGCGAGGCCGCGACGAAGTCCGGATCGGGCTCGAGCAGCTTGAACGGCCGCATCTCGACCTCGATCCCCTTCTCGGCCGCGAAGGCGAGCACCTTGCGCACGAAGGGCGACATGGACGAGCCGTAGACGATCATATGAACCTCCCCAGGTTTTAAATCGCAACTGTCTTTGGCATGGACAGGCGTCGGGTTCAATCGCCCTCCCCGGCCGCGAATGTTCACCAATGTTCGCACTGACGGGCATCTTTGTCAGCGCAGCCGGTAATGGTCGGCGAGGCGATCGAGGGCGAGGGTGAGGACGAGCTTGCCGGCGCGGGCCGGCCAGCCGAGGGCGCGCTCGGCGTCGCGCATGCCTTCGCCGGCGCAGACGACGCGCCAGAGGATGTCCGAGAGGCCGGGGC
>JAEWCW010000047.1 GCA_023390415.1 Pseudomonadota bacterium
GGGCAGGGACGGGCGCTCCGGCGCTCGGCGGCGATGGTCGCTGCGTCGGCGAAGGCGCCGCCGCCGCAGCGGACGGCACGGGAATCGCGGCGACGGGCAGGTCGGTGAGGTCGGGCGACGGCGTCGGCGGAAGCTCGGCTGGATAGACCGGGTCGAACCGCGCCTCCTGCTCGAGCTCGGCGACCCGCGAAGCGAGGCGGTCGCGCTCGTCGACGAGGCCCGCCACCTCGATCAGCGCCCAGCCGGCGAGTCCCACGGCGAGCGCCGACGCGCCCACCTGGAACAGCAGCAGTTTCCGGGCGGTACGCACGAAGCGCGCGTTGCGGCCCTCGTCGTTCACCGCCGCGACGCCGCGATCACGCGCAGCGCCATCCAGGCGACCAGCGCAAGGATGATCGTCGAAGCCGCCATGCCGAAGGCGGCGAGCATGCCGAACGCGCCCGCCCCAAGCGTCCCGACCGCCGCAGCGCCCGTCGCCAGCGCCATCAGAATGGCGAGGCCGAGGGCCGCCCAGCCAAGCGCGACCGCGGGACCAAGCCCCTGCAGCGCGGGCCCTTGAGGCAGCCGCTCCACATCCCGTCGCTCACCCCGCATCGCCGCGCGCACGCCATCGTCGAGGCCCGGCATCGGGTCGTCCGAAGCGCCGCCGCGCCAGCGGCTGAAATCGAGGAAATGGAGCATTGTGAAAGGGAGGGGCAACTTCACCCCGTCGAGAGTCAGCTGGACGATCTTCCCCGCATCCAGCGCCTCATTGGCTTCGGCGCGCACCCAGAGGGAGTGTCGCGCCTCGGCCGACCAGGCGACGACAACGCAGCGCGCCGCCTCGATCTCGCCTTCGATCACCCGGGCATAATCGTCGCCGCCCCTCAGCGCCGGATCCCACCACAGGCTGTGCCCGCTTGCCGACAGCGCATCCGCGATTGCCCCGACCGGCGCGAGGTTTCGGCGCGAATAGGAGACGAACACGTCCGCCATTGCGCGCAAGCTAGCAGACGCCGGGGCGCCTGTCAGTTCGGAACGGAGCCGTTCCGGCTCAGGCCGGTTCGAGCTCCTTGTGGACCACCTTGTCGGCGAGGTGCCCGTTGAGCTCGGCAAGATGATCGAACTCGGCCTCGTAGGTGGCGAGGCCCTGGCTCAGCGACCTGAGCTCAGCGTCCAGCCCCTGCATCTCCGCCTCCGGGATCAGGGCCTCGATCCGCTCCCATTGCGACCAGCCCTCGCGCGGGTTCATGCCGAGCATCTGGCCGCGCCGGCTGGCGATGGCCGAGGTCACCCGCGACGTCGCCGCGGTCGGCGCGGTCACCGTCACTTTCATCACCGGCTCGAGCAGGTGCGGCTGCGCGAGGGCGAGCGCCTCCGCCATGCCGATCCGCCCCGCAGTGCGGAATGCGATCTCGGAGCTGTCCACGCTGTGATAGGAGCCGTCGACCAGGGTGACCGAGACGTCGACCACCGGGAAGCCGAGCGGCCCCTTCGTCATCGCGTCCTTCACCCCGGCCTCGACCGCGGGGAACCATTGCTTCGGCACGACGCCGCCCGAAATCTTCTCCTCGAACTTGAAGCCCGAGCCGCGCGGGAGCGGCTTCACCTCGATGACGACATCGCCGAATTGGCCGTGGCCGCCGGACTGCTTCTTGTGCCGGCCGCGTTGGGTGACGGTGCGGCGGATCGATTCCTTGTAGCCGACCGTCGGCTGGCGCGAATCGACCGCGACCCCGTAGCGCCGCTTCAGCCGCTCGAGCGTCACCTTGAGATGCTCGTCATTGACACCGCGGATCCGGGTCTCGTGCAGCGCCTCGTCCTGCTCCCAGCTCAGCATCGGATCTTCCTCGACGAGCTTGTGGAGCGCGGTCGAGAGGCGGACGTCGTCCTTCCTATCCTTGGTCGCGATGGCGAGCACCGAATTGGCCGGGGGCAAGGTCACGTCCGGCGCCGCAGCGACCGTCTTGCCCGTGGCGAGCCAGTCGCCCGCGGCGACTCCCTCTGCCTTGGCGATCGCCACCACATCGCCATGCCCGGCCTGCGCCGCCTTGACCGTCTTCTCGCCCTGGACGGTGAACAATGTGCCGATCCGCACCGACTCGCCGCCCGCGGTGTTGAGCTCGGCGCCCTCCTTCAGCGTGCCGCCGAACACCCGGGCATAAGCGAGCCTACCCATCGAGCCCGCGTTGGAGATCTTGAACAGGAAAGCGCAGGCGCCCTCCGCGCCGAGCCTTGCCGCCGCGGCGTCGGGTCCCGGCGCATCGTGGCGGAGCGCCTTCAGCAGCCGGCGCACCCCGAAGCCGTTCGCCGCCGATCCGAACATCACCGGCACGACCAGATTCTCGCCGGTCTCGCGGCTGAGGTCCTCGAGCACCGCCTTGGGATCGGGAATCTCGTCCATCAGCAATTGCTCGAGCAGAGCGTCGTCATGGTCGGCGAGCTTTTCCATCAGCTGGAAGCGCGCCGTCTTCTCGCGCTCCGCAAGCTCGGCGGGAATTTCGGTCTGCTCGGAGGGCTTGCCGGCCCGGTAATGGAAGGCCCGCTCGAGCGCGACGTCGACGAAGCCCGAAATCTTCTCGCCGTCCCTGATCGGGATCTGGCGGGCGACGAGCGGCGAGGCGCTCATCGGCTGCAACGCTTCCAGCACCTGCTGGATCGAGCCGCGCGCCTGGTCGATCTTGTTGACGAAGATGAGGTGGGGGACTCCGAGCCGCTCGAGCTCGCGCAGCGCCGGCTCGGCGAGATGGGTGCGCTCGGGCTCCGGATCGACGACGACGACCGCGAGGTCGGCTGCAGCGATCGCCAGCGCTCCGTCGGCCGCGAAGCCGACCGATCCGGGGCTGTCGGCAAGCGCGTAACGGTCGCCCATGAAGGTGAGGCTCATCAGGTTGAGCTCGGTCGAGCCTTCGCGCGCCCGCGCCTCGGCGCTCGAATCGCCGACCGTATTGCCGGCCGCGATGCTTCCGTGTCGGTCGATTGCGCCCGCCGCAAAAAGAAGGGCCTCGGCTAGGCTGGTTTTACCCGCCCCGCCGGGGCCCACGAGCGCGATCATTCTGGTGCCGGCAGCTCTGGTGGGCATGAACGTCTCCTTCGTCCGCATCGCGGGCCGCGAAGAAGACGCGGCACCGCGCCTCAGGGAAAGGAGTCACGATCCACCTGTTCGCGGCGACTTGCAAGGGGGTCCCGTCGCCGCGCGGCACCCGCTCGCCGCTTGCCGCATCGCAGCACGTCCCCTAGATCGCAGGGATGACCTCGACCAACGACATCAGGCGCTCCTTCCTCGACTATTTCGGGGGCAACGACCACCAGATCGTGCCCTCGGCGCCTTTGGTGCCGCAGAACGATCCGACGCTGATGTTCGTCAATGCGGGCATGGTGCCGTTCAAGAACGTCTTCACCGGCCAGGAGACGCGCTCCTACAGCCGCGCCACCTCGTCGCAGAAATGCGTCCGCGCCGGCGGCAAGCACAACGATCTCGACAATGTCGGCTACACCGCCCGGCATCACACCTTCTTCGAGATGCTCGGCAATTTCTCGTTCGGGGACTATTTCAAGGAGCGGGCGATCACCCTCGCCTGGGACCTGATCACCCGGGAATGGGGGATCTCGCCCGAGCGGTTGACCGCCACCGTCTATCATACGGACGACGAGGCCTACGATCTCTGGAGGAAGATCTCTGGCCTCCCTGAGAGCCGAATCATCCGGATCCCGACCAAGGACAATTTCTGGGCGATGGGCGATAGCGGCCCGTGCGGACCCTGCTCCGAGATCTTCTACGATCATGGCGATCATATCCCCGGCGGGCCTCCGGGAAGCCCGGACGAGGATGGCGACCGCTTCACCGAGATCTGGAATCTCGTCTTCATGCAATATGAGCAGGAGGCGAACGAGATCGTCCGCGCGCTGCCGCGGCCGTCGATCGACACCGGCATGGGGCTCGAGCGCATCGCCGCCGTCCTCCAGGGCGTCCACGACAATTACGACACGGACACGTTCAGGGCGCTGATCGAAGCGTCCGAGGAGCTGACCCGGACGAAGGCCGAGGGCGAGCGCAAGGCGAGCCACCGCGTCATCGCCGATCACCTCCGCGCCTCGGGCTTCCTCGTCGCCGACGGCGTGCTGCCGGCGAACGAGGGCAGGGGCTATGTGCTCCGCCGGATCATGCGCCGGGCGATGCGCCACGCTCATCTGCTCGGCGCCAGCGAGCCTTTGATGCATCGGCTGGTGCCTGCCCTCGTCGCCGAGATGGGCGCTGCCTATCCCGAGCTGGTCCGCGCGCAGCCGCTTCTCGTGGAGACGCTGAAGCTCGAGGAGACCCGCTTTCGCCAGACCCTCGACAAGGGGCTTCGCCTGCTCGACGAGGCCACCGGCTCGATGAAGCAGGGCGACACGCTCGCCGGCGACGTCGCTTTCAAGCTCTACGACACGTTCGGCTTCCCCTACGATCTCACCGAGGACGCGCTCCGCGCCCAGGGCCTCGCCGTCGACCGCGCCGGCTTCGACGAAGCGATGGCGGCACAGAAGGCCGCTGCTCGCGCCGCCTGGAAGGGCAGCGGCGACAAGGCGTCGGACGAGATCTGGTTCGACATCGCCGAGGCGCATGGCTCGACCGAGTTCACCGGCTATGCCGGCCACGAGGGCGAGGGAATCGTCCTCGCTCTGGTCAAAGACGGCGCGCGGGTCGAGCGCGCCGAGGCGGGCGACAAAGTCGCCATCGTCACCAACCAGACGCCTTTCTACGGGGAGAGCGGCGGCCAGACCGGCGACACCGGAAAGATCAGCTCCGACAATGGCTTGGAGGCGGACGTTGAGGATACGTCGAAGCCGCTCGGCCGGGTCCACGTCCACAACGCCACGATCCGAAGCGGCGCCGTCGCGGTCGGCGACGCGGTCCATCTCTCGGTCGATGCCGAGCGCCGCGGCCGGGTCCGCGCCAACCACAGCGCTACCCACCTGCTGCACGCCGCGCTCCGTCACCGGCTCGGAAGCCACGTCACGCAGAAGGGCAGCCTGGTCGCGCCCGACTATTTCCGCTTCGATTTCTCGCACCAGAAGGCGCTCAGCCGCGACGACATCGAAGCGATCGAGGCCGAGGTGAACCGCCACATCCGTGAGAATGAGGCGGTGACGACCCGGCTGATGAGCCCCGACGAGGCGATCGCGGCCGGCGCCATGGCCCTGTTCGGCGAGAAATATGGCGACGAGGTCCGGGTGCTCTCGATGGGCCGCTCGGACGCGGCCGATTATTCGGTCGAGCTGTGCGGCGGCACCCACGTCTCGGCGCTCGGCGACATCCAGCTGTTCAAGATCGTCTCCGAAAGCGCGGTCGCCGCGGGCGTGCGCCGGATCGAGGCGCTGACCGGCGAGGCTGCGCGGCGCTGGCTGCTCGGCCGCGACGAGCGTCTCCGCGAGACCGCCGCAGCGCTCAAGGCGTCGCCCGAGGAGGTGCCGGCCCGGGTCGCCGCCCTGGTCGAGGAGCGCCGCCGGCTCGAGCGCGAGCTCGCCGAGGCCAAGAAGGCGCTTGCTTTGGGGGGCGGCTCGGCAGCGCCCGCCGCCGGTCCCGAGCAGGTCGGCGGCCACGCCTTCATCGGCCAGGTGCTGGAAGGGATCGAGCCCAAGCAGCTTCGCGGCCTGATCGACGAGGCCAAGGGCCGGGTCGGCTCCGGCGTGGTCGCCCTGGTCGCTGTCAATGACGGCCGCGCCACGGTCGGCGTCGGCGTCACCGACGATCTGACGTCAAGCCTCAGCGCCGTCGATCTCGTCCGCAAGGCGGTCGAAGCCGTCGGCGGCCAGGGCGGCGGCGGCCGCCCCGACATGGCCCAGGGCGGCGGCCCGGATGGGTCCAAGGCCGCGGACGCGGTTCAGGCGGTGCGTGACGCCTTGGAGACTGTCGCCGCTTGAGGCGCGGGCTCCGGCCCGAAGATGCTCATGCCGCCATATTCGTGCGAGCGTTCACGCTCCTCGGCGAGGTGCGCTTCGAGCGACGGGCCGGTGGCGTAGCGCTCCAGCCGGCGCGCCTGATCGTCGAGGCGGCGGATGGCGCCGAGCTTCTCGTCATTGCCGAGCTTGGCGGCGGTGACCGCGGACTTCAGCACGCCGATGGTCTTGTCATAGACCTTGAGCGGGACGGGGAAGGGGTGGCGGTCCTTGCCGCCATGGGCGAGCGAGTAGCGCGCCGGATCGGCGAAGCGACATGGCGCGCCATGGATCACCTCTGCGACCATCGCCAGCGAGCGGACGGTCCGGGCGCCCACGCCGGGGACGAGGAGAAGCTCCGGGAAGTCCTTGGGACCGGCTTCGGCCGCGGCGGCGAGCGTGCCGTGCAGACGGCGGAGGATGACGTCGCTCTCCCTGACGTCATGATGATCGGGCATGACTAGATGCGGGAGCATCGGTTCGGCGGCGGCCGGGACGGGGCCGCGCTCGATCGCCGCCGCTTCGCGGGCGAGGCGGTCGGGCCCGAGGTCGGCAAGAAGCTCGAGCTGGGCATCGCGAGAGCCGGAGGCGCGCCGATCCGCAAGATTGACGATATTTCCCTGGCGTGGGCCCTCGATCGCCGCATGAGGCGAGTCGACGAAGCTCTCCAGGCCTTCCGACAGCCAGTGATAGCGGCGCGCTGTCTTGCTGCCCCCGTTCATGCCCTGCTGGACGACGCACCATTTGCCGTCGTCGGCGACGATGAAGCCGTGGAGATAGAGGTCGAAGCCGTCCTGGACTGCGGCGCTGTCGACCTTGGCAACCAGGCGGCTGGCCCTGGCGAGCGCCGCGCCGTCGAGCCCGGTGACCTGCCCGACATCTGCAAGCTCCGCGGGAGTCGCGCGCGAATGCTTGCCGCGCCCGCCGCAGACGCGGATCCCGAGTTCGCCCGCAATCGGGTTCAGCCCGCGCTTCAGCGCGCCGATCACGCTGGTCGTGATTCCGGACGAATGCCAGTCCATCCCCATCACCGCCCCGAAGGACTGGAACCAGAAGGGGTGGGCGAGGCGGCGCAAGAGTTCGTCGCGGCCGTAATGGAGGACGATCGCCTCGCTGATCACCGCGCCGAGCCGGGTCATACGCTGCCCGAGCCACGCCGGCACGCGGCCGCCATGCAGCGGAAGGTCGGCGCTGCCGGCGCGTCGGGTCATCTTGGTCTCCGCAGAACGAAGCAGGAACGATAGCAGGCCGCTACTGTGGGCGCAACGCGTCCCTCAGCCGGCGGCGGCGGAGCGGTGGCTCCTTGTCCGAATCGCCGAGCTTCATGATCTCCGCGCGCAACTCCGCGCGCTTCTCGTGGATCGAGGCGATGACCGGGCCCATCGCCACGCCGAGATCGACCAGCACCGCCTCGGAGAGCTGAAGAGAGGATTCGAGCGTCTCCGGCACCGCGTCGGTGACCCCGGCGCGGTAGAGCTCGGCGGCATGCGCTGCGTCGCGCGCGCGGGCAACGATGGTGAGGTCCGGATGGGCGGCGCGAACCTTGCGGGTGAGGCGGACGAGGAGGACCGGGTCGTCCATGGTCAGGATCAGCGCGCCGGCCCGGTCGAGATGGAGCCGGTCGAGCAGCTCGGGCCGGCTGGCATCGCCGAACAGCACATGGAAGCCTTCGCGCCGGCAGAGGGCGACATTGTCGATATCACCGTCGACCGCGACATAGGGGCGGCCGTGGGCGTCGAGCATCTGCGCGACCAGCCGTCCGACCCGCCCGAAGCCGACGATCACCGCCTTGCGCTCGGTCGAGGCCGTCGCGTCCTCGGGCAAGGTCACGGCGGCGGCGAGGTCTGCGCGGCGCGCGACCACGCGCCCGAGCTTGGCGAGGAGCGGCGTGATCGTGAGCCCGATCGCCGTCACGGTCTGCCAGAAGGCGGCTGTCTCGCTGCCGATCAGCCCGGCCGTGGTGGCAACGGCAAGGACGATCAGCGTGGTCTCCGAAGGCGAGGCGAGAAGCAGCCCCGCCTCCGCGGAGACTCCAGCGGCGAATCCGGCGAAGCGGAGCATCGCCCAGGTCACCAGGCTCTTCAGCAGGACGACTCCGACCACTGCAGCGACGATCTCCGGCCACTCGGCCAGCACCGCGCGCAGATCGATGCTCATTCCCACCGTGATCAGGAACACGCCGAGCGCGAGGCCCTTGAACGGCGCGGTGATCACCTCGACCTCGTTCCGGTAGCTGGTCTCGGCGATCAGGACGCCCGCGACCAGCGCCCCGACGATCGGCGAAAGGCCGACCGCCGTGGTGGCGATTGCAGCAGCGATCGCGACCAGCAGGCTCGCCGCGAGGAACAGCTCCGGGCTTTTGGTCCGCGCCGCCTGGGCGAAGAGCGGCGGCAGCGCCAGCCGCCCGAGCACCAGCATCGCAGCCACCGTGAGGGCGCCGAAGAAGATCGTCGCCAGCAGGCTGTCCCAGCCGGCATTGGGCGCGTTGGGCGAGAGCGCGCCGAGCACGAAAATGATCGGCACAAGTGCGAGATCTTCGAACAGCAACATCGCGAAGGCGGTTCGGCCGACCGGGCTGTGGGTGCCGGAAATCTGCATGACGAGAGCTGTCGAGGACAAAGCCAGCGCAAGCCCCAGGCCGAGCGCGCCGAGGCCGTTCTGGCCGATCAGGTAGAGCGCGCCGCCGAGCAGGGCCGCCGAGGTGAGGAGCTCGGTCGCACCCAGTCCGAAGACCTGGCGCCGCATCGTCCACAGCCGGCGAAACGAGAGTTCGAGACCGATCGTGAACAAGAGCAGGATGATGCCCAGCTCCGCGAAGGGTGCCATCGTCTCCGGCTGGGTGATGGTGACATGGTAGAGCCAGGGCCAGCGATCGACATAGGCTCCGAGCCCCGCCGGCCCGACCAGCATGCCGACCAGGATGAAGCCGATCACCGGAGTCACCCGGAATCGGGCGAAGGTCGGGATGATCAGCCCCGCCGCGCCAAGGATCACCATGGCGTCGCTCAGCCCTGCCGAATGCGTCTCCAATGCCATGCGGCTGCGCGTCCCCCTTCGCCTGTTCGATGTTTCGCTTTTCTAAGCCAGACGAAAGCCGCAAAGAAAAGCCATGGCGCGCGATAAGCCGTCTGTCGCACTCATCGTCGGGGGCGGTCCGGCGGGCATGATGGCCGCCTTGCTCCTCGCCCGCGCCCGCGTCCCGGTGACGGTGCTCGAAAAGCATCGCGATTTCCTGCGCGATTTCCGCGGCGACACCGTCCACCCCTCCACGATGGAGATATTGCACGAGCTCGGCCTGCTCGAGCGCTTCCTGGAGCGCCCCCATTACCGCCTGTCGCAAGCGCGGCTCCGGATCGCGGGGAGGGAATGGACGATCGGCGATCTCTCGCATCTTCGAACCCCAGCGCCGTTCATCGCAATGATGCCGCAATGGGATTTCCTCGATTTCCTGCGCGACGAGGCCGAGTCCTGGCCGGGCTTCCAGCTGGAGATGGACGCACCGGTTCACGGCTTCATTCAGAAAGGGAGCCGGATCGTGGGTGCCCGCCTTGCCGACGGCAGCGAACGCCGCGCGGATCTCGTCATCGCCGCGGACGGCCGCTCGTCACTGGTCCGGGCGCTCGGCCTGCTTCCGGTCGAGACCCTGGCCGTTCCGATGGACGTCTTCTGGTTCCGGCTGCCGAAGCGCGACGAGGGCGGCGATGCGCTGCGCGGCTCGGCCGATGCCGGGCGGATCGTCGTGCTGATCGATCGTGGCGATTATTGGCAGGTGGCGATGGTAATCCCCAAGGGCGCGGCCGACGCAATCCGCGGGCGCGGGATCGGCGCCGTCCGCCAGGCGGTGCAGGATGCCTTTCCGGACCTGGACCTCGGCGGCGGGCTCGACTCCACCGAGGACCTGCACCTGCTGTCGGTCGCGCTCGATCGGCTGACTTGCTGGCACCGGCCCGGCCTGCTCGCGATCGGCGACGCGGCCCACGCCATGTCGCCGATCGGCGGAATCGGCATCAATCTCGCCATCCAGGACGCGGTCGCGGCCGCCAATGTGGTGGCCGAGGCGATGGCGGAGGGGAGGGCGGTCGACCATCTCCTCGCCGACGTCCAGCGCCGCCGGATGCTGCCCACGCACCTGATCCAGGCCGCGCAGAAGGTCGCGCAGGACCGCGTGCTCGGGCGTCTGCTGGTCGCGCGACAGCCGGTCCGCCGCGCGCCCCTTATTGTGCGCCTGCTCGATCGCTACCCGCTGCTCCGGCGGATTCCGGGCCGCTTCATCGGCCTCGGCATTCGCCGCGAGCATGTGAAATCGCCGAGCCAATCTCCCTCCCCTCGAAGGGGAGGGAATCAGGTCAGGCCGACACCGTCTCCGCAGCCATCGCGGCTTCGAGATTCTCGACGATCGCTTCGAAGAACTGCTCCGTCGTCATCCAGCTCTGCTCGGGGCCGATCAGGATGGCGAGATCCTTGGTCATCTTGCCGCTCTCGACGGTCTCGATGCAGACCCGCTCCAGGGTCTCGGCGAAGCGGGTGACCTCGGGCGTCCCGTCGAACTTGCCGCGATATTTGAGGCCACCGGTCCAGGCGAAGATCGAGGCGATCGGGTTGGTCGAAGTCGCCTTGCCCTGCTGGTGCATCCGATAGTGGCGGGTGACGGTGCCGTGCGCCGCCTCGGCCTCGACCGTCTTGCCGTCCGGCGTGGTCAGGATCGAGGTCATCAGGCCGAGCGAGCCGAAGCCCTGCGCGACCTGGTCGGACTGGACGTCGCCGTCGTAATTCTTGCAGGCCCAGACGAACTTGCCGCTCCACTTGAGCGCGCTGGCGACCATGTCGTCGATCAGGCGGTGCTGATATTCGATCCCAGCTTCGTCGAACTTCGCCTTGAATTCGCTGGTGAAAACCTCCTCGAAGATATCCTTGAAGCGGCCGTCATAGGCTTTGAGGATGGTGTTCTTGGTCGAGAGGTAGACCGGCCAGCCGCGCTCCAGGCCGAAATTGAGGCAGGCGCGGGCGAAATCGCGGATCGACTCGTCGAGATTGTACATCCCCATGGCGACTCCGGCGCCCGGGAAGTCGAACACCTCGTGCTCGATCTCCTCCCCATTCTCGCCGATCCATTTGATGGTCAGCTTGCCTGCGCCGGGCACCTTGAAGTCGGTCGCCTTATACTGGTCGCCGAAGGCATGGCGGCCGACGACGATCGGGTCGGTCCAGCCCGGGATCAGCCGCGGCACGTTCTGGATCACGATCGGCTCGCGGAAGACGACCCCGCCCAGGATGTTGCGGATCGTGCCGTTGGGCGACTTCCACATCTTCTTGAGCTTGAATTCCTCGACGCGGGCTTCGTCCGGCGTGATCGTCGCGCACTTCACGCCGACGCCATATTTCTTGATCGCCTCGGCCGCCTCGACCGTCACCCGGTCGTCGGTCGCGTCGCGATGCTCCATGCCGAGGTCGTAATATTTGAGGTCGATGTCGAGATAGGGGAGGATCAGCCGCTCGCGGATCCACTGCCAGATGATGCGGGTCATCTCGTCGCCGTCCAGCTCGACGACGGGGTTCACGACTTTGATCTTGGCCATATGCCTGGAGCTTCCCTCAGCGCTGTGTTTTGCGATTGGCCGCGGCCTTAGAAGGTGCCGGGCCGCTGATCAACGCCTCCGCGTTTCGAGCCCTTGCCATTGTCTCACCTAAACCTTCAGCCTAAAGACCCGCCCATGCCATCGCTCGAAAAGTCGGACCTCGTCACCACCAACGTCCGCTACCGCCTGCCCAGCGTCCACCCGGAAGGCCGCAAGTTCGCGGTCATCGCTGGCGCCATCGCCTTGTTCTTCTTCTGGGTCGTCGATTGGGACTGGCTCGGCTGGATCGGGGTCGGCCTTACCGCCTGGGTCGCAGCCTTCTTCCGCGATCCGATCCGGACGACGCCGACCGCCCCCGGCCTCATCATCGCGCCGGCGGACGGCATGGTGACCATGATCACCTCGGTTCCCCCGCCCAAGGAGCTGCAGGGCGAGGACGGGCTCGGAAGCGAGCCGGTGACCCGAGTGTCGATCTTCATGAGCGTGTTCGACGTCCACATCAATCGGACCCCGATCGCCGGCATCGTCACCAAGGTGGTCTACATCGCCGGCAAGTTCCTCAACGCCGATCTCGACAAAGCGAGCGAGGACAATGAGCGCCAGCATTTCCTGGTGGTCGGCGACGACGGCACCAAGGTCGGCTTCACCCAGATCGCCGGCCTCGTCGCCCGCCGGATCGTTCCCTGGGTCAAGGCCGGCGACCGCGTCTCGACCGGCCAGCGCGTCGGCCTGATCCGCTTCGGCAGCCGCGTCGATGTCTATCTTCCGCCGGACACCGCGCCGCAGGTGCTTCTCGGCCAGCGCACCGTCGCCGGCGAAACCGTGGTCGCGCAGGTCGGGGTCAACGAGCTGATCGAGGGCGTCGCCCAGTGAGGCCTCCGCGCCGCGAGGGGACGCGGCGGGGTATTCCGCTGCGTACGGTGGTCCCGAACGCGGTCACCGCGCTCGCGCTCTGCGTCGGCCTCACCGGCGTGCGCTTCGCCATCGCCGGCGAATGGGACCGTGCGGCGCTCGCGATCTTCGTCGCCGCGATCCTCGATGGGCTCGATGGGCGGATCGCTCGGATGCTCAAGGGCCAGAGCCGCTTCGGCGCCGAGCTCGATTCGCTCTCGGACGTGATCGCCTTCGGGGTCTCGCCGGCGATCATTCTCCATCTCTGGTCGCTGCAATTCTGGCCGCGGGTCGGCTGGGTGTTCGCGCTCGCCTACGCAGTCTGCGCCGCGCTTCGTCTCGCCCGCTTCAACGCGATGATCGACGTGGACGACCAGCCGCACAAGTCGGCGGGTTTCCTCACCGGCGTCCCCGCGCCGGCCGGTGCCGGGCTGGTGCTGCTGCCTCTGTTCCTGTGGCTCGCAAGCGATCGCGAGTGGGATCTGCTCAACGAGATTTACGTGACCGCGCCATGGGCAGCCCTGGTGGCCTTCCTGATGATATCGAACCTTGCGACTTTCTCCTGGGGCTCGCTGCGCCTCCGGAGCCACGTCCGTCTCTGGGCGCTTGCGGTGATCGCGATCGTCTTCGCGGCCCTGCTGACCGCGCCCTGGCACACGCTCAGCGCCGCCGCGATCCTCTACGCGGCGACGATCCCGTTCAGTATCGTCTCCTACGCGAAGGTCAGGCGGCGGCGCGCTGCAGCGGCCGCTCCGGCGCTCCACTAGCGCCGGGCCTGTCACTTTCGCCGCGCCGATGTAGACCTTGGCGATGGCGAATCGACTTCTTCGCTACGAAGCGGCGCTTTTCCGACGCTCCTTCGCTACCGCTTTCGGGACGACGCGCGACATCGCATTGCTCATTGTCGTGGCCGCACTCGCGCTGCTGTGGCTGCAGGATGCGGGGGCGAGGGGAGGGCTTTCCCTCCCGGCCGAGGCGGCCTGGCTGGCCGCGCTTGCAGGCCCGGCCGCTTTTTCCTGGCAGCGGTTGCTCGCGGGGCGCCTGCGCTGGATGATCGAGCAAAGCGTCCTCGCCGCCGACGCGCTCCATGCCGGCGCCCGGCGGGTCTATCTCGGCGTGGCGCATGTGCTTCTCGCCATCCCGCTGACGGGCGCGATCCTTCTGTTGGGCGGGAGCTCGGGCCGGATCGGGCCGGCAGTGCTGATCGGCGCTTTCGCCTTTGCGGCCGGCATCGGCCTGGCGGCTGCGCTTGGCGAAAGCTCCGTCACCCAGCGGCTCTCGAATCGATCGGCCGGTTCAGTGCGCGCCTCTCCTCGCTCAGGCACTGCAGCCGTTATAGACGCAGTGCTCCGCCGGCAGACCCGGAGCCGCGGTCGGCCGCGCAGCGCGGCGGCGCTGATCGTTGCGGCGAATTTCATTCTTACGGTGGCCGCCTCATGGTGGGTGCGGGACGGTGCCGACGCCGTTCGCATGGCGGCGGTGGTGGTGCCGTCGCTCGCCGTCCTGGCGGTCGCTGCCCGCACTGACTCGGCACTCATCGGCTTCCTGCCCTTCGCCGGCTACCGGCCGCTTTTCATTGCCGGAGCCGTTTCCGCCCTGCCTGCAATGTCCTTCGTCGCCGCTGCTACTGCCCTGTTGGTGACCGGGGCGCGAGCGGGCACGTCGCTGATCGTCCTCGCGCTCCTCCACTTCCTGTTCGTCCTCGTCGCAGTCGAGCGCGCGTGGCTCGCGCCGGGCCGCGATCCGAGGTCGGTCGATCTGCAGGTCCAGATCGAGCTTGGCGGACTCATCGTCGTTGCGATCCTGCTTCCGCCGCTTGCCCCGGCGGCGCTCGTCTGGCGTTTGTGGCAGCATTGCCGCCACAATCGCAAACTGCTCTGGACGATGCCCTGATGCGGATCGAAGTTCGCGATCTTGTGGTCGATCGAGGCGGCTTCCGCGCGATCGACGGGGTCGATCTGACCGTTCAAGGGGGCGAGTGGCTCGGAATCGTCGGCGCCAACGGGAGCGGCAAGACGTCGCTGCTGCGCGCCGTTGCCGGGCGCATCGAGGCTCGAGCGGGGACTATTCGCATCGACGGGATCGATCGCACTTCCGAGCGTCAATGGCGGGCGGCAAATATCGGCTTTGCCCCGGACCCGGCCTCGCTCCCGGCGTCGCTCAGCGGCCACGAGCTGTTCGCGATCCTCGCGTCGCAAACCCCTGGAACCGCCGCTTCCGAACCGTTGAGCGAGTTACGGAGCGCGCTCGGCTTGGACCGGTTCCTTGATCGTCCGATCGGGGCGCTGTCCGCCGGGATGCGGCAGCGGCTCGCCATCTTCTGCGCCTTCCACCTGCGGCCTGGCGCGGTGATCCTCGACGAGCCTTTCAACTGGCTCGATCCGGTTTGCGCATTCGACACCAAACAGGCGCTCAGCTGCCTCGTCGCCGACGGACTGACCCTCGTCACCGCGCTTCACGAAATGACGACGCTGGTGCGCTATTGCCGATCAGGACTGCTGCTGTCGGAGGGGAAGGTGCGCCGCCGCCTCGACCGGGCGCAACTGGAGGCCGGCGCGCGCGATTATGGGGCATTCGAAGCCGAGATGGTCGCCGGCCTGCGCGACGGATAGGCTGTCAGGCGGCAGCGCGCTGCCGCTGCCGCGCCACCGGTCTAACCGGCAGCGGTGCCGGGCGGCGAAGCTCGCGGCCGGCAAGGGCGTCGACAATCTCGCGCCAGGAGGCGCGAATCGTCGTCTCGAGCACCACCGTCAGGCTGACGAGCAGCGCGAAGAAAAAGGCAATGGCCACCAGCTGAAGCATCGAATCTCCCCTGACGTCTCGGCCCCTTAACGATTCGAGCGCGGGATTCGATCCACAGGCCCTTGATTCGCTTCGATGTTCGAGCTGCGTTCCTGCGCTGCCGCTTGATTTCGCGGCGCACGCCGACTAAGTGCGCCCGCATTCCACATGCGGGGCCATCATACCGGTGGCTGGTGCGAACCAGTCTCTCGGCGCCGCAGAGGTATAACCGGAAGGAGAAGTCCACAATGGCGACCAACGCCACGACGCCTGGCGTCACCATGCAGGCCCTGCTCGAAGCAGGTGCCCATTTCGGCCACCAGACCCACCGCTGGAACCCGAAGATGAAGCCCTACATCTTCGG
>JAEWCW010000109.1 GCA_023390415.1 Pseudomonadota bacterium
GCTGTTCGGGGCGGGGGGGGGGGGGGGGTAGCCCCCACGACAGGAGGCCGCCAGACAGGCCGAGGCCGCCGCCCAAGCTGCACGCCAGGCGAAGCCCGACGATCTCGCCGGTCAGACCACTGCCCGCGTCCTTCAGGAGAACGCCGCAGCCGCACAGAAGCAAGCGGACAAGCTCGACAAGGCACGGGCCCAGGTCCGCGGCGGCGAGCGGGCGGTGTCGCTGCGGAGCGTGTGGACGCCGACCCTCACTGATCCCTGCGCCGCCCTGAAGCACTACCGCGAGCGGCAACCCGACGAGCTGAAGGCGTGGCTGCTGAGCCAAGCCGAGAAGGATGTGCGTGCCGGCGCACGATCGATCCCCGGCTTTGAAATCTCCGAAACGAAGAAAGCGGTCTGAAAGGAAACGAACAATGGCGACTTATGCATCCGACAGCGGCGGCAAGGATTTCGATCCGGTCCCCGAAGGCTCCCACCTCGCGGTCTGCGACACGTTCGTGGATCTCGGGATGCAGGAGAGCAACTACAACGACCAGTCCAAGGTCCAGCACAAGATCTATATCCGCTGGCAGATTCCGTCCCTGCGGCTCTCCTACGAGAAAGACGGCGTGCAGCACGAAGGGCCGATGACTATCGGCTCCAAGTTCACGCTCTCGCTGCATGAGAAGGCGGCGCTGCGGAAGGTGCTGCAGTCCTGGCGCGGGCGGGCTTTCACCGCGGATGAGCTGAAGAAGTTCGACGTGACCACGATCCTCGGCAAGCCCTGCCTGATCACGGTGACGCATTCTCCGCGCGATGGCGGCGGGGTCTACGCCAATGTCGGCGCAGTGGCGAAGCTGCCCGATGGCGTAAACCCGCCGCATCTCGAAGGCGAAACCGTCATCTACGATGCGGACAATCTCGACAGCTGGGACAAGCTGCGCCCGTGGCTTCAGGACCTGATCAAGGCCCAGAAGCGCGAGGACGAGCCGCCGGAGCAGCGCGGCGAGCCGCAGCCGGCCTACGCCGATCTCGATGACGACGTGCCGTTCTGATGCTCCGTAAGACGCCTCTCCGTCGCAAGAGCACGTACAAGCCGGTCGCGGTGCGCGAGCATCACGACCGGGTGGCATCGCTCGGGTGCCTCGTCTGCGGGGCGCCGGCGACTATTCACCATGTCTCGGGCTATGCGGACAGGCCGGGGCGCATCACGCGCGATGATTGGCTCGTCGTGCCGTTGTGCCCGCCCCACCATCAGATCGTGTTCGATCCGCTCCACAACGCGCCCCAGAGCGTGGAGGCGCTTGGGCATCAGGGCTTCTACCAAGAGTGGGGGATCGACCTCTACGCCGAAGCGATGCGGCTCGCCGAGGAAAGCCAGAGGAGCATAGCGGCATGACCGATGCAGACACCTTTGACGAGCGCATGGAGGTTCTTCGCCTCGCCATGCTGGAGAGCGCCCGCGCGCAGAGCGAGGCGGCCCGGCTGGACGAGCGCCGCAAGATCATCCGCGCCCAGCTCGTCAAGAAGTTCCGCGCCGATGGCAAGGCTGTCGGCGAAAGCGAGCAGCTGGCGATGGCAACCGAGACCTACGAGACGGCGGTCAACGAGGCCTATCTCGCCGACTTGGAGGCGGGGCAGCGCAAGGCCGAGGCCGATTTCCTCCGGATCAAGTGGGACACTTGGCGCACCCGGGCCGCGAACAAGCGCGCGGAGATGAAGCTGTGAGCGGCGATTTCATGCAGGATTGGTTCACGCTGTGGCTGGCGACGGTCGTCGGAACGGCACCGTTCGTTGTATTCTATCGGTTCGGGAAATGGCTTTGCGGCGAGCAGACGCCTCCCACCGGATTCCTCGTTTTGACTGGGCTGCTCCTCCTGGGAGCGCCATTTGTGGGCTACTGGTTCTTCCAGAACTTCGCCGTGGTGTGGCGGCCATGATCCGCGCCCGCGATGTGACGGAGCTTAAGAGAGAAGGAGAGGCCAATGCTGTGTGATCGATTGGGGTGTGGGCGGCCCTTCGGGCAACCTGCTCTCGCCCTTCGGGTCGAGCCGCAATCTGCGTTGCGTCTCGCCGGTTCCCGCTTCGATCAGGCGCAGGGGTGCGGGCGATGAACGCCGAAAGCTCGGACGCCGCCATCGCCAGGCTCTGGCCCGCACAATGGGCTAAGGCCAACAACCAAGCGCTGCCCCATCGCAGCAAAGCGCGCCAGAAGCTTCGGGCCCGCTATCGGGAGCATGTCGCCAACGAGGCTTTCAGGGCCGCAAACCCGCGCGCCACCTGTCGGGATTGCTCCCATAGCAGGGCCAAGCCGGACATATCGCGCGACCGGCTCGTGTGCGACCTCGATTCCGACTTCTCCGGCTATGCGATGGTCGAGCCGCTGGACTGGTGCCGCCGCTTCCTCGCCGCGTCAGCCGACACTCACCCGAAGGGCGGAGACTCACCGAAGAGTGAGGCTCCGGCTCCGCTGAGTGGCGCGGTGCCCGCCGAAGAGCGGGCAGACGCCAAGACTCTGGTCGATCCCAACCCCGAACACCTCAACCCGGACAGGACGGAATAGCCAGTGGCTTCCCGCGCGCTCATCTTTGACGAGGGCAAGACGCCGGAGCAGTGGCTGGAGATCTTTTCCCGCCGCGGCATCGAGGTTTCGGAGCGCACCCTTCGTGCCAAAGCGAGAAGTCTGGGCGCCTGCTATATTCTGGGCAAGGCCATGCTAATAACGCCTGACCAGATCGACATCATCCTGGAGGACTGTCTATGCCGCTCGAGCCGTATCCCCGGGGCGCCGTCTGGTGGGTCAAGGGCAGGGTCGAATATAATGGGCTCCCCATCACCGGGTACATCCGCGCAAGCACTGGCGCATCTACAGAAGATGGCGCGTGGGAGTGGGTCCGGGCGCGCGAGGCGGCCGAATACCGTCGTTTCATTCTCGGCGAGGAAGAGCGCCCAATCACCTTCGCGGAAGCCGTGATGCTCACCTCGCCCAACCCGACGACCGCGAAATACCTGGCGCCGCTGGTGATGGAGCTTGGCGACCTTCGCTGCGACAGGATCACGCCGCAGATGATCCTGGACCTGGGGCCCAAGCTGTATCCGAACAACTGCACGGATAGCTGGCGCCGATGGGTCGTGACCCCCGCGCGGTCCGTCATCAACAGCGCCCACAAGCGCGGCAAGTGCCCCCCGATCCGGGTAGAGGGCTATTCGGAGAGCGAGCGGGTCGCGCAGGACAAGCGCCGGAAGAAGGCCAGCCGGATCGAGCAGATTCCGGGCTCATGGGATTGGCTCTTGAGGTTCCGGGAACATGCCGGCCGCTATCACGCCGCGCTGGCGCTCTTCATGTTCGCGACGGGGGCACGGATCGGGCAGGCGATCGCCATGACGCCTGACGAGCATTTGGCCGAGCTCGCCAAGGCTCGGGTCAAGATCCCCGGCGCCAAGGGCCACCACGACCGGACAGTGACGATCCCGATGGAACTGGTCGTCGAGCTGGCGAACCTCCGGCCGAAGTATCCCCGCGGGTGGGAGCGCAAGAGGAAGAACCTGCGCGTTTTCGGCTTTGCCGATCGCTGCGGGCCGCTCAGCGGCTGGAAAAAAGCCTGCGCCGCGGCGGGCATCCCGTACATCCCGCCGCACGCCGCCGGCCGCCACGGATTCGGACAGGAGCATGTCGTCCGACAGGGCACGGACGACAAGGCGGCGGGCCAATATGGCGGGTGGCGCGACACCTCTTTGATGCGCCGAACCTACACCCACGCGGAGGACGCGGATGGCAAGATTTTGGCCGGTTTTCGTACAGGGCTCGTACAGGCCGAAAATCGGACTGGGCTTAAACTATTGAAGGAAGTGGGCTAAATCCGTGTCCGAGCTCTTCTCTCCGAAGGCAGAGGCCAGAGGTTCGAATCCTCTCGGGTGCGCCATTTCTCGGAAGATCGCGTTTTTAGCCGATTAGGCTCCAAGCAGCCGGCGGGTCGTTCGAGAGCGTACGGCAGCCGAGAAGGTTCGGCCCACCGGCACCAGCAGCCCGTTGCTCAGCTTGAGGTGAGTCCGTTGCTCCGACCGGATGACCTCGCAGATCGCGTCATCGGCCACCCACCAGCTCCTGTGCACCTGGAGACCCAGGTCAGGCTCGGTCGCGGCGATGGCGTCCGACAGGCGCATCAGGATGAGATCCGAGCCGAGGGTCGTGTGAACCCGGAGATAATGGTCTTCCGCCTCGAGTGCGACGATCTCGTCGCCCAACCGGTTCGGCAGGCGCGAAAGCAGAGTGCGTGGAGACGAGCCTGACCCATCCCCGGTTTGAGACCGGGCGGGCTGGGACGGCACATTCGGCTTCCGCAGCAGGATGGAGACGATCGCGAGCTGCACGACACAGACGGCGGCGAACAAGGCCGGGAGCTGCAGCGGTTCGTAGATGTGGCCGGGCCGCATGAGCGGGATCGCCCACGCGGCGACGAAGGTCAGGGGCAAGGCCGAGGCAATCGCCGTCGCGCCCATGCGTAATGCGGGACGCGCGCCGAGCCCCCCGGGGACGAGTTTGTCCGCGGCGAGCGCGGCGGCATAGCCCGCGAACACCATCGCGATCCAGAATGCGTAGCGAACCGGCGCGCTGAGCGGGGGGTCTCCCGCGAACGGCGCCGCGAATCCGAGCAGCAGGCCGAGGCCGAGCACGAGCCCGGCGCGCCTCACCATGGGCAGCGCTGGTCGTTGGCGCATCGTGAACGGCATCTCCCCGGCATCTCCGAAGCGCCGAACGCTATTGGCGAAATCCCGGCTTGTCGATGCGCACGAGCCGGACGGATGAGCACCGTCGCCGGCGCGGTCTGCGCCCTGAACTTGCTCGATATGGAGAGATGAAGATGAGATTCACGGTGACGCTTGCCCTCGCCGCCGCCTTGACCGCC
This sequence comes from Pseudomonadota bacterium, assembly GCA_023390415.1. Lineage (GTDB taxonomy): Bacteria > Pseudomonadota > Alphaproteobacteria > Sphingomonadales > Sphingomonadaceae > Allosphingosinicella. The sequence goes on from JAEWCW010000109.1 coordinate 4,884, forward strand.
CCGGCGGCGGTCGCTGCCCAGCCCGCCGCGTCGATCGCCGTCAGCTGCGGCCCTGGACCCGCGACGGCCGGCGGCGAGGTCCCCAATCTCCACGGCAATTGGGATGTCCTGTTCGAGGCGGCGGGAACCCCCAATTTCGGACTTCTCGCGATCGGCCCGATCGACGGCGGGCTCGGCGGATCGCTGTCGCTGTGGAGCACCGCGCCCGTCGTCCTGCGCGCCATCCGGTTGACCGGCAACGCGATCCACATGGCCGTCGGCACGCCAGGCGGGGATGTCCTGTTCGACGGCAGGCTCTCGGCCAGGGGCGACCGGATGTGCGGAACCGTAACCTACCACGACGGCCGCACCTTCCCGATGGTGGCGCAGAAGCGGCCGTCCACCTACCCGCCCCGGCGCCAGCCGGAGGGAGCGCGCTGACGGGCGAAGCGACAGAATGAAGGCGCACCCGGTTCGGCCCCGGGTGCGCCACTTTCCTCCCAACCGTCCCGCGGCAGGCCGCATTGTCCGCGGCCTGGTCCGTTTCGGCGTTCATCGCGGATCAGCTTGGCGCTGACGGCCGGCGCCCGCCGCCCCATCCTCCGCTCGGGAGGGGGCTCCGCACATGACCAACCGGCTGTTCTATGCCGACAATCTCGCTGCGCTTCGCGCCCATGTCGCGGATTCGAGCGTCGATCTCGTCTATCTCGATCCGCCCTTCAATTCGAACGCCACCTACAACATCCTCTTCCGCACACCCGCCGGCCAGGCCGCCGACAGCCAGATCCAGGCCTTCGAGGATACCTGGCACTGGAACAATGCGGCCGAGGACAGCTTCGAGCAGGTGATGCGCGCCGGCCATCCGCGCGCCTTCGAGCTGCTCCGCGCGATGCGCGCCTTCCTCGGCGAGAACGACATGATGGCCTATCTCTCGATGATGGCGATCCGGTTGATCGAGCTCCACCGGGTGCTGAAGCCCTCGGGCTCGCTCTACCTCCACTGCGATCCGACCGCGTCCCATTACCTCAAGCTGCTGCTCGACGGCGTGTTCGGCCCGGAGCGATTCGGCAACGAGATCATCTGGCGCCGCCAGAATGCCAAAGGTCTCGCCTCCACTCGCTTCGCGCGTAATCACGATGTGATTCTTCGTTACACGCGCAGCGAGACCTGGACTTGGACTCCGCAGCTGCGACCGCACGATCCGGCTTACGTTCAACGTTTCTATCGGTTTGCGGATTTGGATGGGCGAACCTACCAGCTTGCAGACCTTACCAATCCGAACAAAGACCGCCCCAACCTCAAATACGAATTTCGCGGGGTAACTCGGGTCTGGAGATGGACGAAGGAGCGCATGGAGACCGCCGATCGCGAGGGGCGCATCGTGCAGACTTCTCCAGGCGCGGTTCCCCGCCTGAAGCGGTACCTCGACGAACAGGAAGGCAGCGCCGTTGACGACATTTGGGACGACATCTCGCCGCTGACCCAGCGCCATGCCGAACGGCTCGGCTACCCGACCCAGAAGCCGCTCGCCCTCCTCGAGCGCATCATCGCCGCGTCGACCAACGAGGGCGATCTTGTCCTCGATCCCTTCTGCGGCTGCGGCACCACGATCCACGCCGCGCAGAAGCTCGGCCGGCGCTGGATCGGCATCGACATCACCCATCTCGCAATCTCGGCGATCGAGCGGCGGATGAAGCAGGCCTTCCCAGAGGCGGAGTTCACCGTCGAGGGCACGCCCAAGGACCTCGCTTCGGCCCTCGATCTGGCCAAGCGGGACAAGTACCAGTTCCAGTGGTGGGCGGTGGCGATGGTCGACGGGGTGCCGCTCGACGGCAAGAAGAAGGGCGCCGACGGCGGCATCGACGGCCTCATCTACTTCAAGCCGGACGGCAAGCGGACCGAGAAGGCCCTGGTCTCAGTCAAGGGCGGCCAGAATGTCGGCGTCACGATGATCCGCGACCTGCACAGCGCGATGGAGCGCGAGCGCGCGCCGATGGGCGTGTTCGTCACTGCAGCCGAGCCGACCGCGCCGATGCTTCGCGAGGCCGCTTCGGTCGGCCGCTTCACCGACGAGTATGACCGTTCCTGGCCGCGCCTCCAGATCGTGACACTCGCCGAGCTGTTCCAAGGCAAGCGCCCCGCAATCCCGTTCGTCGACCCACTCGCGGCCCTCCGCCGCGCGCGGCGGGAGCAGACGGCCAAGCAGGAAGTTTTGCTCTGATCACTGCGGATAAGCGGTGCGCATATAGTCGAGCGCCTCGACGATCAGCGCCTCGAGCACGTCCCGGTCCACCTCGTCGAGGGACTTGATGTAGAGGCAGGCCTTGCCGGTCCGATGCTTGCCGAGCCGGTCCATCAGCTCCTTGTGCCGGGGGAAACCGCCGATCAGATAGAGGACGAGCTCGCGGGCGCGCGGCGAGAAGCCGATCCGCGCCATGTCGCCCTCGCGGCCGCTGTCATAGCGATAATGGTAGCTGCCGAAGCCGACGATGCTCGGCCCCCACAGAGCCGGCTTCTCGCCCGACAGCCGCTCCATCGTCGCGCACAGTTCCTTCGCGTCCGCGCGCCGCTTCGAATCCGGCACCGAATCGAGGAAAGCCGCAACCTCCGCACCGGTCGGCCTGGTCTTGTTCTCGGCCATGTCAGCGCCGCCGGAAGGTCCAGCTGATCGGCCGGCTGCCGTCGGCGAGCGAGATTGTGGCGGTCATCGTCCGGCCGGTGCGGCGATAGGCGATACGCTGCGGATAGTCGTGCGCGCGGTTCTCGAAGGTCGCGCTCGTCCCCTCCGCGGCGACGAGGCGGAACGAGACCGGCGGCCGTCCGCCCGGCTGCGCCATGTGGACGGGCACGCCGTCCGCACCCGCCTGGAGCCGGATATGCTCGAACTCGCGCATCGTCCCGCCGGCACCGCTGCGGCTGTAGCCGAGCATGACGCCCGCGCGCGGCGCCGACCAATGCTCCTCGGTCCAGCGCTCGCCGGCGCTCGTTTCCCACAGCCCGCTCATCCATGCGAGGTCCTCGACCCGGGTCGCGGGAACCGCCGCCTGGAGTGCGGCCGCGCAGAGCGCGACGATCACCGCGCCGGCTTCCGGAAGCGGTAGACGACGCGGTCGGTATGGCCGCGGATCGCGGGCTCGAAGACGTTGACGCTGCGATCGTCCTGCGGGTTGCGAAGCATGTCGCTCTCCGCCTCCAGGACGAAGCCGGCGCGCTCGAAATCGGCGCGCAGCACTGCGGGGTCAATCCTGTGCCTGGCCTCGACCTCGGCGCGGGCGTCCGCGTTCGGATTGGCGACATGGTCGATCAAAGCGACCGTCCCGCCCGGCCGGAGCGCGTCCCAGATCGCCCGCGTCACCGTCGCCGGATCGATCCGCGGCACGCCGAAGCGCGCGCTCTCCCAATATGCGTCGTGATAGACGAGATGGAGCATGGCGAAATCAAAGCTCGCGGGCGGAAAGGCGAGCGCGGTCGCGGGTGTGCCGTAGAAGAGGGTGTTGGCGCTGCGCTCGTGTATCCCGCCCAGCGCGGTGCGGATGCGCTCGTTGCGCATGAAGCTCGCGCCGTTCCAGCCGACGACCAGCCCGGTCGGCCCGACCGCCCGCGCCATGATCTCGGCATAATATCCGCTGCCGGTGAAGTAATCGAGCACCCGGTCGCCGCGCCGCAGGCCCATGAAGCGGAGCACCTCCGCGGGCTTCCGCACCGCGTCCAGCGCAGTCGCATCCGCCGGCCGCCCCGGCGCCGCAACCGCCGCCGCAAGCTCCGCCTGGCTGAGCGCCGGCCGAGAACGCTGCGCCGCAGCCGGCGCCGCGACCGCCGCGCAGGCCGCCACGATCATGAGAGCGCGTCCGATCATGTGCCGATCCCCCCTTGGTTCAGGCCGGCAGAATATCAGTCCGCGCGCTCCGCCCCAAAGCCTTTCGACGATCCGCCCGCGCGCTTCGACCGGCGGCCCGAACCTTGCGCTCGCCCCCTCCAGAACCCATTTCCCCGGTGGCACGTTCGCGCAGTCATGCAGCGCCCTTGCACCCCAAGAACAAATCTGGAACACTTACCCCCATGTTGACTCACATCAGCGTCCGCGGCGCGCGCGAGCACAATCTCAAGGACGTCAGCGTCGACATCCCGCGCGAGACGCTGACCGTGATCACCGGCCTCTCCGGCTCGGGCAAGTCCAGCCTCGCCTTCGACACCATCTATGCGGAAGGGCAGCGCCGCTACGTCGAGAGCCTGAGCGCCTATGCGCGCCAGTTCCTCGAGATGATGCAGAAGCCGGACGTCGACCATATCGAGGGCCTGTCGCCGGCCATCTCGATCGAGCAGAAGACGAC
>JAEWCW010000051.1 GCA_023390415.1 Pseudomonadota bacterium
GCCGGCGGAAGCTGGTGCGGGCGAAGGGACTCGAACCCCCACATCTTTCGATACTGGAACCTAAATCCAGCGCGTCTACCAGTTCCGCCACGCCCGCCGGGCCGCCGGTCGGCGGCGTCCTATAACAGGGCTGGTCGCAAGGGCAAGCGACGCTTACACGATCGCCTCCTTCAGTTCCTCTTGAGGCGCTTCCAGTTCATGTACCGACGCACCGCAACCGCATTCCTCCTCGCCTCCGCACTCGCCACCGCAGCCTTCGCTCAGCCGCAGGCGAATCTCGCGTCTGAGCGCTTCAAGAGCCACGTCTCCTTCCTTGCCGACGACCTGCTCGAAGGGCGCGAGGCCGGAACCCGGGGCTATGACTTAGCCGCCCGCTACGTCGCCGCCAATTTCGAGGGGCTCGGCCTCCGGCCCGCCGGCACCGAGGGAAGCTGGTACCAGCAGGTGCCCTTCGTCCGCTTCGCGACCAGCCAGCCGCCGCGGATCACGATCGGCGGCCAGGCCTTCGTCCACGGGACCGACGTCACCTTCCGCCAGAATCCCGAGGCCGGAAGCGTCCGTTTCGACGCGCCGGCGGTGTTCGCGGGCTATGGGCTCGATGCGCCGCGGCTCGGCTATGACGATTATCGCGGCCTCGACGTGCGCGGGAAGGTGGTCGTCGTCCTCGACGGGACTCCCGAGGGCCTGCGCAGCGACGTCGCCGCGCATCTCGACAGCGACAAGCGGCGCGCCGCCGCGGCGCGTGGCGCCGTCGGCCTGCTCATCGTCCGCAGGAGCGCCGCCGACCGCCAGACCCGCGGCCGCCCCGGCGAACCGGGAATGACCTGGGTCGATCCGCAGGGCCGGCCGTTCACCGATGCGCCGGGCCTCCGCTTCATCGCCACCGCCAACGAAAGCCTCGCGGCCGCCCTGTTCCAGGGCGCCCGCCGCCCGCTCGCCGCCTTGCGCCGCGATGCGCGGCCGCGCGGCTTCGCTTTGCCCCGGCCAATGACGGTCGAGCGCGAGAGCGCGAACACGCCTGCCGCGAGCAGCAACGTCGTTGCGATCCTGCCCGGCACCGATCCCGCACTGGCGAATGAATATGTGCTGCTGATGGCCCATCTCGACGGCCTCGGGATCCGCGCCGGTACGCCAGAGGGCGAGGATTCGATCCGCAACGGCGCGATGGACAATGCCACCGGGATCGCAACCCTGATCGAGGTCGCCCGGCAGATGAGCCAGGCAGGCAACCGCCCGCGCCGGCCGATCCTCTTCGCGGCGGTCACGGCTGAGGAGAAGGGGCTCCTCGGCGCGCAATATCTGGCGCGCAACCCCGTGGTCGGCGGCGGCCGGGTCGTCGGCGTCGTCAACCTCGACATGCCGGTCCTCAGCTACGACTTCCAGGACGTCATCGCCTTCGGCGCCGAGCATTCGACGCTGGGCGCCGCCGTCGACCAGGCGGCGCGCTCGATGAACGTCGCGCTCACCGCCGATCCGCTACCCGAGCAGGGTCTCTTTACCCGTTCGGACCATTATATGTTCGTGCGCGAGGGCATTCCGGCCGTTTTCCTGATGACCGGCTTTGCGGGCGAGGGCGAGCGCGAGTTCCGCGGCTTCCTGGCCGGGCGCTATCACAGTCCGGGCGACGACCTGTCGCAGCGTTTCGACTGGAATGCGGGCGCGCGCTACGCCGAGCTCAACTACCGGATCGCCCGCGCGATCGCCGATGCGGACTCGGCGCCGCGCTGGAATCCGGACAGCTTCTTCGCCACCGCGCCGCGCCGCTGAACGGGGCCTGTCCCTTCCGTTCAGCGCTCACACATGGGCGGCGGGCTAGATGAGGGACGTCGATCCCCCCGATCGATCCCTCCCGTAGCGTGATTTTTTCGAGGGCGGGGCCGCCATGTTGAGGCGGCCCCGACTGTTCCTCAGCCGCGCCGAACCATCCAGCCGCGCCCGCGATAGGTGGCGATCAGATCCTCCCCGCCAGGAAGAACGGCCAGCTTCTTGCGGATGTTCGAAATATAGACGTCGACGATCCGGCTCTCCTTGGGCGGCGCCTTGCCGTACAGCGCCTCGAGCAGCGTCTGGCGGGCGACGATCGTTCCCCGCTCCCGCGCCAGCAGCGACAGCAATTTGAACTCCGTCTCGTTCAGCCCCACCGTCTGGCCGCCGCTCTCGGCCGAGCGGCGCAGCGGGTCGAGCGTCACCTGGCCGAGCCGGATCGGCATGCGCTCGTCGTCGACCGGCGCCGCCTCCCCCGTCGCAGCACCGGACTGGCGGCGGTGGCGGCGAAGCGCGGCGCGCAGCCGGGCGAGCAGCTCGCCGGGAAGGAAGGGCTTGGCGATATAATCGTCGGCGCCGAGATCGAGCGCCTGGATCTTGTCGCGCTCGGTGCCGCGGCCCGAGACGACCAGGATCGGGATGTCGGACGTGGTGCGGAGCTTGGTCAGCACCTCGCCCCCGTCCATGTCCGGAAGGCCGAGGTCCATCAGCACCGCGTCGAAACCGCCGCGCTCGAAGGCGCGCATCGCCTCCAGCCCGGTCCGAACGGATTCGCTGGTGAAGCCGCCGAAGCCGATCGCTGCGGTGAGGATCGACAGCAGGGCCGGATCGTCCTCGACCAGCAGGATACGAGCACTCATGCGCAAAGCTCCCCGTCGGAGCGTCGGTCTCGAACCATCAACGACCCTTGACGTGCACTGCCGCCTCCCTCGTCGCGCTGATTAGCAAAGGCCCACTCCAGTGTCACGCCGGGCGGCCGCGGATGCCGCCTCGTCGCATTTTTTCGTGATGACCGTGGAACAATCTCTTTCCAGTGAAGTTTGCGATCAACTTATCAAGGGTACAAAATCCTAAATGCAGCCGTTTACAGTGTAAACATGTAATTTACGCTGGAGTCTATTCGTCACTTGCACGCCACATCATTACCACCAGGTCGAAACCGGCCGCGCTAATCAGGGAGATGGAATTATGTGTTGGATGTGTGACTTCGAATCGAAGAGCTTGGTTGCAGACGGCTTCGTCGCCGGGTTGCTCGCGACCCAGTCGCACGGGGCAGCCAAGCAGACGACCGGCTTTGCAACGACGCTCGCGACGACCAACCCGCCGCTCACCCTTCCGCTGGTCCTCACCGCCGACACAGTTCCGGACGACATCAGCTCGACGCAGACCGTCACCGTCAATGGCGCCCATGTCGTCTCCACAATCAACATGATCGGCGACCAGGACTTCTTCCGGGTCGAACTCGAGGCCGGCCATATCTACGATATCGGCCAGTATCTCGTGCTCAACGGGCCGAGCGGGGTTCCGCTTTCCGACGCCTATCTCGAAATCTACGATTCGGCGGGCAACCTGCTGCTCTCCGCCGACGGCGGCGGGCCCAACACGCCGTCCGGGCTCGATGCGCTGATGACCTTCATCCCGAAGACCAGCGGCACCTATTACATCAACGCCCGCGCCTACGATCAGGATTCGACGAACGGGACGACGGGCGATGCGACCGGCGATTACGAGCTGTTCGTGAAGGACGTCAGCGGGCGGCCGAGCTACGTCCCTTATTACGACATCGACAGCCCTCTCCATTCGATCGACTGGGGCAGCCAGGTCGATCGGACCTCGCGCAATCCCGACGGCGCCGAGGGTCCGCGCGATACCGGCAACGCCTTCAAGGCCGCGAGCAACAGCTACGGGATCGAGGGCAAGAACGTCATCACCGTCTATTACGCAAAGGCGGGTGACGTCTTCGTGGCCGAGGATCCCACCAATCCCGGAGTCACGGCGACGATGGTCGCCAAGGGTCTCCAGGCCTGGGAGAAGGAAGCCTTCGAACTCGCCTTCGACCTCTACGAGCAGGTCGCGGACCTGGTCTTCGTCGAGGTCTCCAACCGCGCCGAGGCGGATTTCAAGATCATTACCTATCCGGGCACGCCGGGCGTCGGCGCCTCGCTGCTCGGCCGGATGAGCCCGCCCAACGAGCTCAATGAAGGCCAGGCCGAGTTCAACGCCGGCGACGTGCGCTGGACGGAGGAAGGGCTTCAGCAGGGCGGCTTCTACTTCCCCACCCTGCTCCACGAATTCGGCCACGGCATGGGCATGGCCCACCCGCACGACAATGGCGGCCGCTCGAGCGTCATGCGCGGCGCCGGCGGTGGCACCGCCGGGATCGGTGGGGGCCTCGGCGATTTCGGCCTCAGCCAGCAGGTCTACACCATCATGTCCTACAATGACGGCTGGGAGACGTCGGGCTACGGCAATCCCCGTTCGGGTGGGATCACCGGCACCGAGGTCGATCATTTCGGCTGGGTCGGCACCTTGAGCCCGCTCGATATCGCCGTCATCCAGGACAAATATGGCGTCAACGAGGACTGGGCCACTGGCGACGACGTCTATCTGATCAAGGACTATAACGGCCCGGGCAATTTCTACGCCGCGATCTGGGACGCCGGCGGAAGCGACGAAATCCGCTACGACGGCTCCCGCGACTCGACGATCGATCTCCGCGCGGCCACGCTGCAATATGAGGAAGGCGGCGGCGGCCGGGTCTCCCATGCCTTCGGCCTGTTCGGCGGCTTCACCATCGCCAACGGCGTGACCATCGAGAATGCGACCTCGGGCGCCGGCAATGACAAGTTGTTCGGCAACGACGCGGCCAACATCCTCGTCGCCAATGCCGGCGACGACCTGATCGACGGCGGCGGCGGCGACGACATCATCGTCGGTGGCGCCGGCAGGGACGTGATGACCGGCGGCGCGGGCAACGATCTGTTCCGCTTCACCGCGTTGACAGACAGCGTCAACGGCGCAGCCCGGGACGTCATCACCGACTTCCAGGAAGGTGATCGGATCGACCTCAAGCCGCTCGGCGCGACCACCTTCATCGGCGGCGATGCCTTCCGCGGCGTCGCCGGCGAGGTGCGCGCCGTCCAGCTCACCGATCAGACGATCATCGAGTTCGACAAGGACGGTGACGGCCGGTCGGACTTCCAGATCGAGCTGACCGGGTCGATCGCCCTCGACCGGCTCGACTTCGTCAGCCTCAACGGTGCGGCGACGAGCAAGAATGACGTCCTGCACGGCACTGCGGGCAACGATTCGATCGACGGGCTCGCCGGCAACGACGTCATCTACGGCTATGACGGAGTCGATACGCTGAAGGGCGGCACCGGCAACGACGTGCTGATCGGCGGCCGCGGTCGCGACACGCTCAGCGGCGGAGCCGGCGCGGACCGCTTCGTCTACGAGGACGTGCTCGACAGCACGCCCGGCAACGGCCGCGACGCCATCCTCGATTTCGAGAAAGGCGTCGACCGGATCGATCTCAGCGGCATGGATTCCGTCTGGCAGTTCCTCGGCGCAGGCAAGTTCACTGGCGAGTCGTTCCAGCTGCGCTCGACCAAGGCGTTCGGATCGACCTTCATCGAAGGCGACATCAACGGCGACAAGGTCGCCGATTTCCAGATCGAGGTCGCCGGCATCCACAATCTGGTCACGAGCGACTTCATCTTCTGAGGGGGCGTACCCTCCCCTCGGAAGGGGGCCGCCGGTTGAAAGCCGGCGGCCCCTTTTCTTTGCACTGGGCGCGCGCCCCGTTATGGCAGCGCAATGAGTCTGCCCCCAATCCTCCGGCGCCTGCGCCTTCCCGCGATCGGCGCCCCGCTCTTCATCGTGTCCAACCCCGATCTGGTCATCGCTCAGTGCAAGGCGGGGATCGTCGGCTCCTTCCCGGCGCTGAACGCCCGGCCGCAGTCGATGCTCGACGAATGGATCCACCGTATCACCGAGGAGCTCGCCGCCTGGGACCGTGACCATCCGGACACGCCCTCGGCGCCGTTCGCGGTCAACCAGATCGTCCACCGCTCCAACGACCGGCTCGAGCAGGACATGGCGACCTGCGCCAAGTGGAAGGTGCCGATCGTGATCACCTCCTTGGGCGCCATCGCCGAGGTCAATCAGGGCGTGCATTCATGGGGCGGCATCACGCTCCACGACATCATCCACGATCGCTTCGCCCGGAAGGCGGTGGAAAAAGGCGCTGACGGCTTGATCGCCGTTTCGGCCGGCGCCGGCGGCCATGCCGGAACGCTGTCGCCCTTCGCTCTGGTCCAGGAGATCCGCCAGTGGTTCGACGGGCCGCTCTGCCTCTCCGGCTCGATCGCCACCGGGAGCGCCATCCTCGCAGCCCAGGCGATGGGCGCCGATCTCGCCTATATCGGCTCCCCCTTCATCGCGACCCATGAGGCCCATGCGGTGCCCGAGTACAAGCAGGGCATCGTCGAGGGCCGCGCGGCGGACATCGTCTATTCCTCCTATTTCACCGGTGTTCACGGCAATTATCTGCGCGCCTCGATCGAGGCTGCGGGCATGGACCCCGCCAACCTCCCCGAGGGCGACCTCAAGACCATGGACTTCACCGGCGGCTCCAGCGCCAAGAAGGCGTGGCGCGACATCTGGGGCTCGGGCCAGGGGATCGGCGCCATCGATCGGGTCCAGGGTGCCGGCGACTATGTCGCCCAGCTCGCCCGCGAATATGCGGACGCGCGGGAGCGGCTGGCGCTCTAGCCGAGCAGGCTCGCCAGCTTCTCGCGCCAGTCGCCTGGCAGCGGCTTCGGGCGGCGCGTGGCGCGGTCGACATAGACGTGGGTGAAATGGCCTTCCGCGCTCGCCTCCTCGGCGTCCGCGGCGAAGGCGCCGAGCCGATAGCGGACGCTCGACGTGCCGACATGCTCCACCGCGAGGCCGATCTCCACGGCCTGTGGGAAGGCAAGCGGGCTGGCGTAGCGGCAGCCGGTCTCGACGACGAGGCCGATCGGGTCGCCTTTCTCGAGGTCGAGCAGCCCCGCCTCGATCAGCCAGGCGTTCACCGCCGTGTCGAACCAGCCATAATAGACGATGTTGTTGACGTGGCCGTATTGGTCGTTGTCCGCCCAGCGCGTCGCGATCTCGCGCCAGGCGCGGTAGCTGCCCC
>JAEWCW010000145.1 GCA_023390415.1 Pseudomonadota bacterium
TCCACCCCCATCCCGCCCGCGATCTCCACCAGCCGCTCCTTCATGGTGGAAAGGTTGAAGGCATGATCCTTTGCCATGAAGAACCAGGTGTCCTGCTCGAGCCTGCGGTGGTTCACCACGATATGGACATGGGGATGCGAGCGGTCCGTGTGCAGCGCCGCCACATAGGCCCATTCATCCTGCACATGGGTGCCTGACTGGAACATCTCGAAGGCCCAGGCCTCCGCGATCCGCAGCGCCTTCCGGGGCGCAAGGTCATAGGGAAAGGAGAGCAGCAGATGCGTGGTATGGCCGTTCTTCGGATCGCCCCGCCAGCCGTCCGACCAGTCGAGCACAATCGCGCGGCGCTGCTCGGCTGACAGCACCTGTGCCTCTGGATCAAGCGCGACCGTGTTGCCGAAGAGCGCATGGGATTTGGTGAAGAGATAGCGAAGCTGTGCCTTGAGCCGGACCGGCGTTTGCGTGCCGCCCCGCGCGATCTTCTTCAGCACTGCGGCGTTCGAGCCCTGGCCCACCCGCCACAGATTGCGGGCCTGCGCCGAGAAGGATGACCCCCCTGACCCGGATCGTCGCCCCTTCGTCTTGCCGAACCCACTGTCCCGCGGCACCCGGCCACCGGCGCGGCGCAGCCGGATCTCGCCGATCAGATCATCCGAGAGGCTCGCCATGCTCCGCCTCCTTCCATGCTGCAAAGAGCCGGATCCCGCGACGCCGCTGCTCGTCCACCACTGCCCGCAGATCGGCGCGCATCTCCGGCAGGGTCTGGCGCAGGGCGTTGAGGACCGCCCATTGCTCACCGCTTGGATCGATGCGACCCTGGCCCGCCGCCAAGGCGATTGCGTTCACGGCAAGGCCGATCTCCTGGAGCTCGGCCCGCACGGCCTCGAGGCGCGCACCGGTGGCGGGGTCGAACTCCAGCATCCCCGAGGCCGCCCGCACCAGGGCTCGCAGGGCGTCCGAGGTCGAGCCAAGGCCATGGCGCGCTTTCAGGGCTTCGAAGGCGCCGAGTTCGACCGGCGACAGCCGGGCCGAGACGGCTTGGCCTGCGGTGGTGGCCGTCTCCCGGCTGCGGCGGGGGCCGTCCGGGCGGGTCTTGCTGATCTGTTTGCCAGAACCGTGCTGTGACGCGGGCGAGCGCCGCTTGCCGCCGGGGCGCACTGGGTCTGCGGGGGTCTGGGGCGTGTCTCGAAGGGCCATCGGGCGCTCCTGTCCACTGGTGTAGACATTCGGCATTTCCTGCCACCTCTACACCTCTCATAATGCCATAGTCTGCGGGCTCCGTCACGGGGTTTAATGAAGAAGCGCTGAGCTATCCCTTATGGCTTGATGAAGATCGGTGTACCAGGCTGCACCAAGGTGAAAATCTCGGCCATCTCACGGTCAGTAACGGCGGCGCAGCCCCGCGTCCAATCGCGTGGCGGGTTCTGCACGCGGGGCCCGCGCCCGTGGATGAAGATGTCGCCGCCCGGATCGCGGCCAAGTGCGCGGGCGCGCGCCCGGTCCTGTGCATTGGGATAGGAAATTCCCAGCGACAGGAAGAAATTCGATCCGGGATTGCGATGTGTGATGTAGTAAAGCCCCTCGGGCGTGCGGCCGTCGCCCTGGTGCTGCTTGTGGCCCGCGGGGTTCGGTCCCAGATCGACGCTGTAGGATCGAACGGCCTTCCTGCCACTCAGCAGGTAAAGCGTCCGCGACGACTTGTCCAAAAGAAGCTGGGTAACCTGCGGCCGATGCTCTGGCCCTGACGGATCGACATTCGCCACGGCAGGCGACCCCAGGAATGTGGCCAGCAGGATGAATGCGCAAAACGCCTGTTTCATGGTGTCCCTCGTTCCGTTCTTGCCGGCTGTTGCCGCCGGTCAAAAGGAATACGAGGGAAGGGTTAAGTTATTCCCAGGATTCAGAAACTCTGCCGATTACGCCAGTCCCAGCGTCTGGCGACCGCGCACGACCAGTCCGGCCAGATCGGCGCGGCTTTGTTCACCAAAGACCGCCTCGTCGCCGGCGATGAAGGTGGGCGTGCCCATCAGGCCCATGTGTTCGGCAAGCCGGAAGGACAGCCCGATATGGCGGGTCACGGGCTCGGCCTCCATGCCGCGGCGGAGGCCGGGTTCGTCCAGGCCAAGTTGGCGGGCCGTGCGCATCACGCTGGCTTCCTCGGCCCGGCCGTTCATGGCCATCAGGGCAGTGTGGAATTGCCAGTATTTCCCGGTTTCCAGCGACGCCAGCGAGGCACGGGCGGCAAAGTCGGACCCTTCGCCAAAGACCGGCCATTCGCGATAAACCACGCGCAGCTTTGGATCGGACGAGATGACCTGCTGGATCGGTCCCACCATCTTGCGGCAATGCGGGCAGTTATAGTCGAAGAACACCGACAGAGTAATATCGCCATCCGGGTTGCCCAAGACCGGCGCGGTCGGGTCACGTTCCAGAGACTTGCGCAATTCCTCGGGCATGGGGTTCGGGCGGTCGGCGGCCCGGGCGGGCAGGACCGCCATGGCCCCGCAGGCTGCGGCAGCGGTCAGGACAAGGCGGCGAGGGATCATGGTCAAGACCTTTCGACAGGGACAGGCATAGCTAATCCGTTGCCGAAAGCAGAGGAAACGCCCCGTCCGGTCACGATCCCGTAGGGCAGTCGCTTCCAGAGCATTGACGCCTTGCCCAGCATGCCTAAGTTCAATGGACCAACCGAGAGATGTGCCATGAAGACCGTGAACATCCACGAGGCAAAGACCCATCTGTCCCGGCTTGTCGACGACGCGGCGCGCGGACAGCCTTTTGTCATCGCGCGCGCGGGCAAGCCCCTGGTCAAGGTCACAATGATCGAGGGCGATCCCCCCCGGCGCCTAGGTTTCCTGGAAGGCCAGGCCGACATTCCCGACGATTTCGACGACATCAGGGCGGACCGGATCCGCGCCCTGTTCGAAGGCGGTGATCCCGCCCCATGAATGTGCTTCTGGACACGCATCTGCTGCTGTGGGCGGCGTTCCGGCCTGACCGGCTGTCGCCCGATGCCGCGGCCATGATCGCCGATCCGGGAAACCGGCTGTGGTTCTCGGCCGCCTCGATCTGGGAGGTGGCGATCAAGCGCAGCCTGGACCGTCCCGATTTCCGCGTCGATCCGGGTGTGCTGCGGGCGGGGCTTCTGGCCAACGACTATGCCGAACTGCCCATTGCCGGGCGTCATTGCCTGGGCCTGTCGGGTCTTCCCGCCCTTCACGCCGATCCCTTCGACCGCATCCTGATCGCGCAGGCCCTGGCCGAGGGGATGATGCTTTTGACCTCGGACGCCCGCGTTGCGGCCTATCCCGGACCCATCCGCGCGGTCTGATCCGATCCGCCCCGTTCACATGTCCGGGACCGGAACGATATCGGTTGTTCCTTTTGGCGCAATCGGTTGTTCTAAGACCAGCACCTCTGATCGCTCGAAGGAGCAGACATGCGCGCGGTGAAGGCCGTCCTGGGACTGGTCGTGATCCTGGCCGCTGCGGCGGGCGGGCTGTGGCTGACCGAACGGCTTCTGGCGGCCCCCGAACCCGCTCAGATGGCCCAGGGCGGCGGCGCCCCCCTGCGGGTCGAGACCATCGCCCCCGAGACCGTCACCTTCGCCGATGCCGTCACCGCCGTGGGCACCGCCCGCGCGCGCCAGGCCGTCGATCTGCTGCCCGATTCCAGCGGCCGCATCACCCGCATCGCCTTCCGCCCCGGCGACCGGGTGGAGGCGGGCGAGATCCTGGTGGAACTGGACGACCGCGCCGAACAGGCCGACCTGAAAGCGGCCGAGGCAACCCTGGCCGAGGCGCAGGCGGCCTTTTCCCGCCAGGAAAGCCTGAACCAGTCGGGCAGTTCCTCGGACGCTGCCTATCAGACCGCACGCGCCGCGCTGCTGCGGGCCGAGGCGGAACGCGACCGCGCCCTGGTCGCGCTCGAGGATCGCAGCCTGCGCGCGCCCTTCGCGGGCGTCATCGGCCTGACCGACCTGGTGGAAGGGCAGCTGATCGACATCGCCACCCCCATCGCCACCCTGGACGACCTGTCGGTGGTCGAGGTCGATTTCAGCGTGCCGGAAATCCTGCTGCCCCGCCTGCAACGGGGCCAGCGGGTCGAACTGACCTCGGCCGCCTGGCCGGGTCGCGCCTTCCAGGGCGAGATCAGCCGCATCGACAGCCGCGTCGATGCCGCGACCCGCAGCCTGGCCCTGCGCGCGGAAATCCCCAACGACGACCGCGCGCTTGCCGGCGGCATGTTCCTGCAGGTGCGGCTGGTCCTGGCCGAACGGCAGCGCCCGGCGATCCCGGAAAACGCGCTGAACGTCGAAGGCGACCGGGTGCTGGTCATGGTGGCGGACGGCGGCACCGCGCGGCAGGTGGACATCGTCACCGGCCAGCAGCAGGACGGATTGGTCGAGGTGGTGTCCGGCCTGGATCCGTCTGCCCGGATCATCGTGACAAACCTGCACCGCCTGTCCGACGGCATCCCCGTCGAGGCGGTGGCCCAGGAGCGCCGGGTCGAGGCCGCGCCCGCGCCGCCCACGGAAGGCGACGGATGAGCCTGCCCGACCTTTCGCTGCGCCGGCCGGTCATGGCCACGGTGCTGAACCTGCTGATCGTGCTGATCGGTGCGGTCGCCATGTCGCGCCTGCCCGTCCGCGAACTGCCCCAGATCGAGGCCGCGCAGGTCACGGTCCGCGTAGATTACACCGGCGCCGCCCCCGATGTCGTGGACAGCCAGGTCGCATCCGTGATCGAAGGCGCGCTTGCGGGCGTCAGCGGCGTCACCTCGATGGCCACGGAATCCGAACGCGGCCGGATGCGCACGGTGCTGACCTTCGATTCCGGCCGCGACATCGACGCGGCCGCCAACGACGTCAGGAACGCCGTGGACCGGGTGGTGGGCCGCCTGCCCGAGGAAGCCGACCGGCCCCGCGTGGACAAGAACGACAGCGAGGGCGACCCGGTCGTGCGCCTGTCGCTGTCCAGTCCCGACATGACGCCGCTGCAACTGTCGGATTACGCGACCCGCTTCCTGGTGGACCGGCTGGCCCGGCTGCCGGGGGTCGCCAACACCACCACCTTCGGCGCCCGGTCCCCCGCCATGCGCATCTGGCTGGACCAGTCGCGCATGGCCGCATACGGCATCACCACCGGCGACATCTTCGGGGCCCTGCAGGCCAACAACATCGAACTGCCCGCCGGAGAGATCGAGACCGGCGCCCGGCAGTTGCAGGTCCTGGCCCAGACCCGGTTTTCCAGCCCCGACACCTTCCGGCAGGTGGTGATCCGCGACGACGGCATCCGCCCCCTGCGCCTTGGCGACGTGGCGCGGGTCGAGGAAGGGCCCGAACAGCGTGAATCGATCTTCCGCGCCAATGGCGTGCTGTCCCTGGGAATGGGGGTCCAGCCGCAGGCCCAGGCCAACACGGTGGCCATTTCCGATGCCGTCAAGGCGGAACTGGACCGCATCCGCCCCACCCTGCCCCCCGGCATGAGCCTGGAGATCACCGCCGACGAGGCCGTCTTCATCGAAAGCTCGATTGCCCAGGTGCTCAAGGTCTTTGCCGAGGCCGTGGCCCTGGTGATCGCGGTGATCTTCCTGTTCCTGGGATCCATGCGGCTGTCGAT
Source organism: Pseudomonadota bacterium (assembly GCA_023390415.1). GTDB lineage: Bacteria > Pseudomonadota > Alphaproteobacteria > Sphingomonadales > Sphingomonadaceae > Allosphingosinicella. The sequence continues at coordinate 5,622 of JAEWCW010000145.1, forward strand.
GATCCCGGTCGTCACCATCCCGATTTCCGCCCTGGGCGCGGGGCTGGCGATGCTGGCCCTGGGCTTTTCGGTCAACATCCTGACGCTGTTCGCGCTGATCCTAGCCATCGGCCTGGTCGTGGACGACGCCATCGTGGTCCTGGAAAACATCCAGCGGCACCGCGCCATGGGCAAGTCGCGCCTTCAGGCGGCGCGCGACGGCACCGCCCAGGTCAGCTTCGCCGTGATCGCCACCACCGCCGTGCTGATCGCGGTCTTCGTCCCCGTCAGCTTCATGGAAGGCGAGATCGGCAAGCTGTTCGCCGAATTCGGCATCGTGCTGGCCGTGGCGGTCGCGGTCTCCGCCCTGATCGCCCTGACCCTGTCGCCGGTCCTGGCCGCAAAGATCATGCCGCGCGAGGAACGCGAGAACTGGCTGACCCGGACCATCAACCGGCTGATCGGCGGGCTGGAACGGGTTTATGGCCGGGTGCTGGACCGGCTGATCGCCCGGCCGGTGCCGATCCTGGCCGTGACCGCCTTCCTGATGGCCGCGGCCTTTGCCGTCTATCAGCACCTGCCCCGCGAACTGACTCCGCCCGAGGATCGCGGCCAGATCCGCATCACCGTGACCGCGCCGCAGGGGTCGAACCTGGCCTATACCGACGCCGCCACCCGCAAGGTCGAGGCGCTGCTGGAACCCCTGCGCCAGGACGGCACCGTGACCAATGTCACCACCATCGTCGGCACCTGGGGGGAATTGCGCCGGTCGCTTCTGTTCGTGAACCTGGCCGACTGGAAGGACCGCGACGTCAGCGTCGACCAGGTGATCGCCGATCTGCGCCCGCAACTGTCCCGGATCTCCGAGGCCGCGACCTTCATCCGCGCCGCGGGCGGGCTGGGCCTGGGAAGCGGACAGGGCAACATCCGCTGGATGCTGGGCGGCCCCGACATGGAACGGACGGCCGCATGGGCCAGCGACATGGCCGCCGGCCTGGAGGACGACCCGCGCCTTGCCTCGGTCGAGGTGAACTATTCCGCGAACCAGCCGGGCGCCAACCTGTCGATCGACCGCGCCCGCGCCCAGGATCTGGGCCTGTCGGCGGAAACCATCGCCCAGACCCTGCAGGTGCTGTTCGCATCCCGCAGCGTGGGCGAATACACCAGCGACGGGCGGCAATATCCGGTGATCCTGCAAGCCTCGCCCGAGGATCGCGATTCCATCGCCGACATGCTGTCGGTCTTCCTGCGCAACGACCGGGGCGACCTGATCCCCTTGTCGGCCTTCGCCAGCATCGAGACCGGGGCCACCGCCCCTTCGGTCAACCGGTACGACCGCCTGATCTCGGTCGAGATGTCGGCCGACATCGCCCCCGGCACGGATCTGGAAGGCGCGATGGAGGCGGTCCAGGACGCGGCGCAGGGCCTGCCCGCGGGCGCGGTGCTGGCCTGGGAAGGACAGGCCAAGGATTACCTGGAAAGCTCGGGCGGGATCGCCGCGGTCTTCGTGATGTCGCTGGTCATCGTGTTCCTGGTCCTGGCGGCGCAGTTCGAAAGCTTCCGCACGCCACTGACGATCATGCTGACCGTGCCGCTGGGCCTGGCGGGGGCGGCGGGGACGCTTCTGATCACCGGGGGGACGGTCAACATCTTTTCCCAGGTGGGGATGATCCTGCTGATCGGCATCATGGCCAAGAACGGCATCCTGATCGTGGAATTCGCCAACCAGCTGCGCGAGGAAGGCAAGCCCCTGGTGGTGGCCGCCCGCGAAGGCGCCGTTGTCCGCCTGCGTCCCATCATGATGACCACCATCGCCACCGTCCTGGGGGCGGTGCCCCTGGCCATCGCCAGCGGGGCGGGGTCCGAAAGCCGCAGGGCCATCGGCGCGGTGATCGTGGGCGGGCTGTCCCTGGCCTTCGTGCTGACGCTGCTGGTCACGCCGGTGATCTATGTGCTGATCGAGAACCTGCGCCGCAAACCCGCGGCGGAATCGGCGCCTGTGGCGGCGGAATAGGGCTGCGTCCCGCACAGGCGGGCTTCAGGGCTGGCCTTTGCGGAGAGGATCGCCC
>JAEWCW010000161.1 GCA_023390415.1 Pseudomonadota bacterium
GGATTGATATAATCTCCCATCAGGGCACGCCGCCGCCATTAACTTTGAAAATCCCCAGTTCTGTAAGATCAAAATCTACGACATTCTCGCGCATCTCACGGTTGAGTAAATAAAAACATTGATTTTACGAGAGAATCTTTCATCATTTCGAATGTGAGGCACGGGACAGAGGGTATCATCAGGCAAAACACGGCACCCCAGTTATCATCCGGAAGGAGGATCGGATAATGAGTATAATGTTGAAGGTTGCGGCATTTGCCGCATTTGCGGCCATGCCCTTTTCTGCGATAGCCGCCACGGTCACGCATGTGTTCAACAGCACTGCGCTTGCCCCGCTATACGGGTCCCAGGGAACTGAATGGACCACGGCTGATGGTTTTCTGACAATCAGCAGCACAGGCGGGGACATCTTCATCGGAGCCAATGCCCTTGGCGTCGCCCGGCCTGGTCAGGCGGTGCAGCTTTACCAGCAGCTGAACATCAACGAGACACTTCGTTTCTCATTCGCTGCCCCCGTCACCGACGTCACCTTCGGTCGCTCGGCCGGGACATTCCCGGTCAATCTCACGAGCTACGACGAGACTGGGGACGCGGTTTATTCGCTCTCAAGATCGTTCCCGAACTCCATACCGGTGAACCCGGCTGTCAACGGACCTGACAATCTTCCCATCCTGAGCTTCCTTCTCCAAGGGGTGTCAGGAACCGGCGCCGGAATAGCGAGCATCACCTACACGACCGCTGACATCCCGCCTCCGGCGCCTGTTCCGCTTCCGGCGGCAGGCTTCCTGCTGCTGGGTGGCATGGGCGCGCTCTACGGCATGCGTCGAAAGAAAGCGGCCTCCGAGGAGAACTGAACAGGAAACGGTATTCGCAGGTGGTGAAGGGAGGCGCCACTTGCGGAAGTGCAGAGAGTAACCAGCCGGAGTCGGCAAGTTTGCTCTCTGCCTTTTTAGTTCATCGCTGCGCCAGTCAGCTGTCCGGAGCGGCCTCGATCGAGTCAACAAAGTCCCCGGCCAGATCGCGCGACCGCTGCACCACCTCGATTGGCAGCTCGCTGGCATCCGCGGCCACAACCTCGCCCACCTGCACATTAAGCGCGCGTCCGCGGACCTCGGCGACACAGAACGTGTAGCCAAGCTCGCCCACCCGGGAAGTCATGCATTCCATCTCCGAACCGCCCGGGCTTTGAACGGTTTCGCGGGTGACAGGTATCTCTCCGCCGGCCATGTATGAGGCTGCACGTTCGATATTTCCCTCGATGCCGCGCTTATCCAGCGGATAAAGCAGCACCTGCACATTCCGGTCGTCCTCGGGCGTGCCATAGGTCGCCATGATCCTGCCTTCCTGCGGGCGGCTCTGGATGGAGGAGCGCACCAGGCCGTCATGTTCTTCCGGGAACCCCGGCATGAAGGCATTGGTGACGTGGCCCGCGACTTCATTAGGAGGGCCGTCTTGCGCCATGGTCGGGCCCGTCACGGAAAGGATGACGCCTGCTGCGACGGCGCAAGCGACAAGACGGCTCTGGTGAAGGGCGGGGGGCATGCTGCTCTCCTTGGTCAGGTAACATTGGGGTTCTACAGGAGCGACTTCCTTGAACCGCGTCTAGCGAGACAACGGCTATCAGGACGGGGAGTTCACCTTTACCGGTGCTGCCCCCGGCTTCAGCCAGCAGACAGGCAAACCCGCCAAGGTTGCGTCTCTGCTCCTGCCCGCTATAACGCCCCCCATGCTCGATGACCTCAGCAAGAACGATGCCGTTGCATCGTTGCCAAATGCTTGCGCTGGAAACATCCCGTCCATCCGCTGCGCGTGCCGACCCGCTGGTCGGTCCCATAGGCCTGTCGGTCGCTTTTCGCGGCTCCTTTCACAGGCCTCTCAGAGAGCATCATCCCACCGCCTTGCCATGTGTTCGAAACACCGCGCCTCCTGATCATGAAAGGTTCAGAACGGAACAGCTTATGAATGACATCAACCCTCCTTTTACCGACATTGACATCCGGACAGCCGACGCCGGCTTCTATCAAGGATATTCCCTTCCCATCACCCTGGCCTCCAAGATCACCTTCGCCCTGCTGACCGTCTGGGCCTTGCTCCGACCCGGCAGCGCCGAGGCGATCCTGTCGCTGCTCAACACTGAAATCCTCGGCGTGTTCAACATGTTCTACATTCTTGCTGTAGGACTATTCGCGTGGTTCCTGTTAATCGTGGCGGTTGTTCCTTCTTCCGGACGGCGCAGGCTGGGAAAGGAAGATGAAAAGCCGGAGTTCAGCACCTTCTCATGGTTCGCCATGATGTTCGGCGCCGGCCTCGGCGTGGGCCTGATGGTCTATGCCACGGCTGAGCCGATTGGAAACTGGGGCAACAATCCCGACATCATTACCGGCGGGACCTTAGCCCATTCGGCCGATGCGGTGACGTCGGCTTATCGATACACCTTCATGCATTACGGCATCCACGCCTGGGGCATCTATGTCCTGACCGGTCTGAGCCTCGCCTACTACGCTTATACACGCGACATGCCCCTGACGATCCGCACAGCTCTGACACCGCTGTTCGGTCGGCACATGAACGGCCCCCTCGGCCACCTGGTCGACATCCTTGGCGTCGTGGCCACCATCCTCGGCGTGGCCGTTACCATCGGCTTCGGGATAAGCCAGCTGGTCGAGGGGTTCTATTCCATCACAGGGATGGAATGGCTCCTGCAACCTGGTCAGGACGGCGGCCCTCCCGCGCCCTCCAGCGTCGGGCTGATCGCGGCTTTGATCGTCGTGATGGCGATGTCGACCCTCTCGGCAGTGTCTGGTGTCGGGCGGGGGGTCAAACACCTGTCAAACCTGAACCTCGTCTTGTCCACCATGCTGCTTCTGGTGTTCGTGGTCTTCGGCTCGGTTCTGTTCTCGCTGTCGACCTATGGTTCGGCACTGGTGGACTACATTCTGCACTTCCCGGGCCTCTCGTTCGAAGCCTACTCGACCGGCACGGCCCTCGGCGATTGGCAGGCCGGCTCCACCACCTTCTACTGGGCGTGGTGGATTGCCTTTTCTCCCTTCGTGGGTCTCTTCCTCGCCCGCATCTCGCGGGGCCGGACGGTGCGCGAATTCGTGGTTGGGGCCGTCATCGCACCGTCGCTGGTCTGCTTTGCCTGGATG
>JAEWCW010000162.1 GCA_023390415.1 Pseudomonadota bacterium
GCCGCGGACCCACCAGCCGGCGCGTCCGCATATCGCGCTCACCAGCCGCCGCTGGGCGGGCTCGTCGTCGATCAGCAACAGGCAACGCGTCGGGTCCGGCCGCATTCTCATTCCTTCCACCAGAGCGAACGCGCTAAACCATTTCGGTAAAGACGGGCTTAAGGGCGAGGTTCTGTGCGGCAGGCCCAGCCTGGCCGGCAGCGCCGGCAAGCGGTCATCCGGCGTTCATCCCCAAGGTGCGACTTTTTCGAGAGCGCTTCTTGGGGGGGAGCATCGTGCTGACATTGGTCTTGGCCGCATTACTCCAGCCGCAGCCGGGGGTCGGCGAGGAGCGGTCTCCACCAATGATCGTCACCGGATCCCGGATCAGTGACGACCGCAACCGGCTGGCGAGCTGTCTCGAGCGTCATTGCCCGACGCTCGAGGACGTCGCCGCGGCGCTGCGCCTGGCCGAGAATCTGTTCGTCGCGGGCGAGTACCGCGAATCGCGTTCCGTGCTCTCCCGCGCGATCCGCCGGAACCGAAACGAGGCCGCCCGCCATCCAACGGCGGTCGCCGGATTGTTTCGCGCGCATGCGAGGGTTTCGATCCATCTCGGCGAAGGCGAATCCTATGAGCGCTCAACCCACGGGATCGCATCGTCACTGGCGGAGGGCCTTGCTGCCGACTCCACCGAGCTTCTCCTCGGCCGCCTCGAAGTCGGCGACATGCAGGCGAGCCTCGGCAATTTCCAGCAGGCGCAGCGTACCTATTCGTCCGTTGCCCAGGCGGCGGTGCGCGCCGCAAAGCCGCGCATCGAAGCCCTGGCGCAAATGCGTGCCGCCTGGCTCCTCCATTTGTCGGGCGACACTCCTGGCGCCGAGCGCAGGCTCCGGACTGTGGCGCAAGGCAACGTTTCCAACCAGTTGGGTCTGGCGGCCCAGATCATCCTCGCTCGCATAGGGCGGGCGCGAGGCGACGGGTCGGGGACGGATCGGTTGATCTCGGAGATCATCCGCCGCCCCCCGCAGTCGGAACTCACCTTGCTTTGGGCTCCGACCGTGCCGGTGTGGCAGGGAGGCGGCCGATTTTCCAACCATTGGATGGATGTCGGCTTCTGGGTCCGCACCGACGGTCGCGTCGAAGAAGCCGAGATCCTGCGAAACGCCGGCCCGACCGACTGGGCGGAACCGGTGGTTCGAGCGATCGGCCGCCGAATCTATCTGCCTCTGCAGGCCGAGCCGGGCTCGCCGGGCATGTATCGGGTCGAGCGCTACACCTATACCTCGCTCTATCACATGCCCCCGGGCTCACGTATCCGGACCAGGTCGGGGATCCCGCGCGTCGAGCGGGTGGACCTGACACAAGATGCGCCGCCCGCGCCCGCTGCGAGCGACTAAGAAGCGCGCGCAGCTGCGGAAATTTGCGCTTGGGAGCGCGGTGCGACCTTGTTAAGAAGCGCCCCAAACAGCGTAAGAGGGAAAGATGGCGGTCGAAGGCGAAGCTCCGGAAAAGATGCTGCGGGATCATCGGAGCGGCTACACCGGCTTCGTTCACCTGATGAAGTGGGGTACGATCATCTGCTTCATCGCGGCGATGCTGATCATCGTCGTTATCTCCTCCTGATCCGCCGAACCGGCGTTTCGTGAAGATCGCGGTCCTCAGGGAGACGGCGACAGGCGAGCGCAGAGTCGCGGCGACACCTGAAACGGCGAAGAAGTTCATCGCCCTCGGCGCGACCGTTGCGGTCGAGGCGGGGGCTGGGACGAACGCGTCGATCGCCGATTCGGATTATGAAGCGGCCGGCGCCAGCGTCGGCCCGCGGGCAGAGACGCTGAAGGACGCAGACGTCGTCATCGGCGTTCAGGCCCAGGATCCGGGATCGCTCGCCGGTGCCAGGGCGGGGGCCCTTGTCGCTGCCCTCTTCGATCCCTTCCGCGAGACGGAGCGCGTATCGGCTTATGCCGGCGCCGGGCTGGAGGCGCTCAGCCTCGAATTCATGCCCCGCATCACCCGCGCCCAGTCGATGGACGTGCTTTCGTCCCAGTCGAACCTCGCCGGCTACAAAGCGGTACTCGATGCCGCCGCCGAATATGGCCGCGCCTTTCCGATGATGATGACGGCGGCCGGCACGATCCCGGCGGCGCGGGTCTTCGTCATGGGTGTCGGAGTCGCCGGCCTGCAGGCGATCGCCACCGCCCGGCGCCTCGGCGCGATCGTCTCGGCGACCGACGTTCGCGCGGCGACGAAAGAGCAGATCGAGAGCCTCGGCGCCAAGGCGATCTTCGTCGAGAAGGTCGCCGGGATCGAGGGCGAGGGCACCGGCGGCTACGCGACCGAGATGTCCGACGACTATAAGGCTGCCCAGGCGGAGCTGGTCTCCAGCCACATCGCCAAGCAGGACATCGTCATCACCACCGCGCTCATCCCGGGGCGGCCGGCGCCGCGCCTGATCAGCGACGCGCAGCTTGCGACGATGCGGCCGGGCAGCGTGGTCGTCGATCTCGCGGTGGAGCAAGGCGGGAATGTCGAGGGCGCGGTCGCGGGCGAGGTTGTCGAGCGCCACGGCGTCCGCATCGTCGGCCACCGCAACGTCCCCTCGCGCCTCGCCGCCGACGCCTCGGCCCTCTACGCCCGCAACCTCTACAACTTCCTCTCCGCCTTCTGGGACAAGGAGGCGAACAAGGTCATCCTCCCTGGCGACGACGAGATCGTGAGAGGCGTGCGGCTCACGCAAGGCGGCAAGATCGTCAACGAGAGGCTGCTCGGGTGAACGGAAAGGATCGGGACTAGCCAATGGACTTCATCTCGATCCTGTCGATCTTCGTTCAGGCCTGCTTCGTCGGCTATTTCGTGGTCTGGGCGGTGACCCCGGCGCTGCACACGCCCTTGATGTCGGTGACCAACGCGATCTCGTCGGTGATCATCGTCGGCGCGCTGATCGCGGCCGCCGCCGGTAGCCAGTCGCTGAGCGGCTCGACCGCCAAGTGGCTCGGCCTCGCTGCGGTGGTGCTCGCCAGCATCAACATCTTCGGTGGCTTCGCGGTGACGGCGCGAATGCTCGCCATGTACAAGAAGAAGGAGCGGCGCTGATGCACCACGCCGCCGCCCCTCCCGCCTGGGTGCTGCTCGCCTACCTGGTCGCGGGCATCTGCTTCATCCTCGCGCTTCGCGGCCTCTCCAGCCCGGCCAGCAGCCGAACCGGAAACCGCCTCGGCATGGTCGGGATGCTGCTCGCGGTCGGGACCACGCTGGTCCACTACCGGCCGTTGTCGGCGGTGGACGGCCGCCTCGACACGACGATCATGCTGCAAATCGCGGCAGCGATCGCGATCGGCGCCGTCATCGGAATCGTCACCGCGCGGCGGATCGCGATGACCGCGATGCCGCAGCTGGTCGCGGCCTTCCACAGCCTGGTCGGCCTCGCCGCAGTGCTGGTCGCGGCCGCCGCTTTCCTCAATCCCGAGGCGTTCGGGATTGCCTCGGACGGGCTGATCAGCCCGGTGAGCAGGGTCGAGATGGGCCTTGGCGCCGCGATCGGCGCGGTCACCTTCTCCGGTTCGGTGATCGCCTTCCTCAAGCTCAACGGCAATATGTCGGGAAAGCCGATCCTGCTGCCGTTCCACCATTTCATCAATCTGGCGACGATCGCCGCGATCCTCGGCCTGATCGCCTATTTCACCCAGGATCAGAGCTCCTGGATCTTCTGGACGCTGACCGGCCTCGCCTTCCTGATCGGCTTCATGCTGATCATCCCGATCGGCGGCGCGGACATGCCGGTCGTGGTCTCGATGCTGAACTCCTATTCGGGCTGGGCGGCCGCGGCGATGGGCTTCACGCTTCAGAACAGCGCGATGATCATTACCGGCGCCCTGGTCGGCTCGTCGGGCGCGATCCTCTCCTACATCATGTGCCGGGCGATGAACCGGAGCTTCATCTCGGTGATCGCGGGCGGCTTCGGCGGCGATGCGGTCGCGGGCGGGGGCGGCGAGGCGATCGACCGGCCGTGGAAGCGCGGCTCGGCGGAGGACGCGGCCTTCCTGATGAAGCAGGCGGAGCAGGTGATCATCGTCCCCGGCTACGGGATGGCCGTCGCCCAGGCCCAGCACGCGCTGCGCGAGATGGCCGACCTGCTCAAGCATGAGGGCGTGACAGTCAAATATGCGATCCACCCGGTCGCGGGCCGGATGCCCGGGCACATGAACGTGCTGCTCGCCGAGGCCAACGTCCCCTATGACGAGGTGTTCGAGCTCGAGGACATCAACTCAGAGTTCGCCCGCACCGACGTCGCCTTCGTGATCGGCGCCAACGACGTCACCAATCCGGCCGCCAAGACCGACAAGAGCTCGCCCATCTACGGAATGCCGGTGCTCGACGTGGAGAAGGCGAAGACCGTGCTCTTCATCAAGCGCTCGATGGGCGGAGTCGGCTATGCCGGCGTCGACAACGAGCTCTTCTACCGCGACAACACGATGATGCTCCTCGCCGACGCCAAGAAGATGGTCGAGGAGATTGTGAAGGCGCTGGCTTAGGGCCGAGCGAGACCGTCATCCCAGAGAAGGCTCGGATCTCGGCGGGGTTAGCCGCGGCGCATATGCAGCGCTGCCCTTACGGTAGAGATTTTCCGTCCTGAGATGCCAGCCTTCGCTGGCATGACGAGCGTGGTTCAGGCGAGGGCGCGCTCGACCAGGTCTTCGACGTCCAGGTCCAGCCGGCGCATGTGGGCCGCGATGGCGGGCCAGCGATTGTCCAGGAAGTCGCGGCGCTCGGCCTCGCGCAGTTTGGCTGCGGCGCCGGGGGCGACGAACATGCCGACTCCCCGGCGGACGACGATCAGTCCCTCCTCCTGGAAGGTCTGATAGGCCTTGGCGACGGTCAGCGGATTGGCGCCGTAATCGGCCGCAAGGCTCCGCACTGACGGAAGGGGATCGCCGTCACGAACCTTGCCTTCGAGAATCCGCGCCGCGATCATGTCGCGGAGGCGGAGATAGACTGGACGTTCTTCGTTGCTCATCCCGTGACATGGTGTCGTAATACAGCGCCGCAGTCAAGTGGGGGAATCACTGCGGCTGCCATTCGGCGACGATTTCATCGAGCTCCGGGCGCGGCCGCTCCTCAAGCTCCGCACCGGCCGTGCCGAGGAAGATGAAGCCGGCGATCCGGTCATCGGACCCGGTCCCGCCGAACGCCTCGCAGACCACGCGGGAATAGGCCGCCCAGCCGGTCACCCAGCCGGCCGCGTAGCCGAGCGCGTGGGTCGCCGAGAGCAGGTTCATGCAGGCCGCGCCGCAGGAGAGCTGTTGCTCCCACAGCGGGATCTTGTGCGGGACGACCGGCGTCGAGAGCGCGACCACAAGCTCCGGCGCCTGGCGCGCAAAGCGCTCGTTGGCCTCGATCTCGAGCCGGCCCGCCGTGGGCCGTTCCGCCGCATAGGCGCGGCGCAGCAGGTCGGCGAAGGCGGCGCGCCGGTCGGCGGCGACGTGGACGAAGCGCCAGGGGTGGAGCTTGCCATGATCGGGCGTGCGCGCAGCGATCGCGAGGATGCGGCGGAGCTCGTCGGCCGACGGGCCGGGGGCGATCAGGTCGCGGGGGCGGCCCGAGCGGCGGGTCTCGAGCAGCGAGAGCGGGGAAGTGGCGTCGTTGAACATGGCGGCCGGGGGCTAGCAGCCGGGCGCCCGCTCAACAATCCGCTTCACAAGCGCGTTTCGGACGCTATCGTGCCGCGCTTTCCCGCGCGCCGGGCGACGGCGCACGCACATTCATGGAGTCGAGCCAGTGGCAAGCACCGCTCCCCGCGACGTCACCTACGATAGCAATACCATCCTCGGCCATCCGCGCGGCCTGTTCGTGCTGTTCTTCGCGGAAATGTGGGAGCGCTTCTCCTACTACGGCATGCGGGCGCTGCTCATTTTCTACCTGACGCAGCATTGGCTCTTCTCTGACGAACGCTCGGGCGTCATCTACGGCGCCTACACCGCCCTGGTCTACATCACCCCCGTGCTCGGCGGCTATCTCGCCGATCGCTATATCGGGCAGCGAAAGGCGGTCCTGTTCGGCGCCGTCCTGCTCACCTTCGGCCACTTCCTGATGGGCTTCGAGGGGGCCGGCGGGCAGGATGCCGCGAGCCTCAGCATCTTCTGGCTGGCGCTTTCCTTCATCATCGTCGGCTCGGGCTTCCTGAAGGCGAACATCTCGGTGATCGTCGGCCAGCTCTATCCGCGCACCGACGTCCGCCGCGACGGCGCCTACACCATCTTCTACATGGGGATTAACCTCGGCGCCGCGATCGGCTCGCTGCTCTGCGGCTATCTCGGCCAGACCTACGGCTGGTCCTACGGCTTCGGCGCCGCCGGCGTCGGCATGCTCCTCGGCCTCATCGTCTTCGTCTGGGGCAAGCCGCTCCTCATGGGCCGCGGTGAAGCGCCCGATGCGGCCTGGCTGCGCAGCAGCGTCGTCGGCATCCGCGCCGAGTGGCTGATCTACCTGGTCGGCTTCGCCGCAGTCATCGGCATCTGGCAGCTCATCCAGTATCAGGAGGTGGTCGGCTGGCTGCTTCTCGTCGCCGGAATCATCCTGGTCGCCTACGTCCTGATGACGGCGGTCACCAAGCTTCCGCGCGAGGACCGGGATCGCATCTTCGCGGCGATGTTCCTGATCCTCGGTTCGATCATGTTCTGGGCCCTGTTCGAGCAGGCCGGATCGTCGCTGAACCTGTTCACCGACCGCTCGGTCGACCGCAACATGCTCGGCTGGGACGTCCCTGCCTCGATGTTCCAGTCGATCAACGCCATCTACATCGTCCTCCTTGCGCCGCTCTTCGCCCTGCTCTGGACGAAGCTCGGCCGCGCCGGGCTCGAGCCGTCGGCTCCGGCCAAGTTCGGCCTTGCGATGCTCCAGCTCGGTCTCGGCTTCCTCGTCCTCGTCTGGGGCAGCCAGGCGGCCGGCATGGAGAACATGACCCCGGTCATCTTCATCTTCCTCATCTACCTGCTGCACACGACCGGCGAGCTCTGCCTGTCGCCGGTCGGGCTCAGCGCGATGAACCGGCTCGCGCCGGCGCACATGGCGTCGCTGATCATGGGCACCTGGTTTTTCGCCTCGGCGACCGGCAACTTCGCGGCTGGCCTGATCGCGGCGGCGACCGGTTCGGAAGCGGCCAGCGGCGAAGGCGCTGGCAAGGAGACCGTTCTGAACGTCTATACGACGGTCGGCTGGGTCGCGATCGGCTTCGGCGTCGCCGTGATCCTCGTCTCGCCGCTGATCAGGAAGCTGATGCATCTCGATACGCTGCGCGACAATGAGGACGAGGAGCTTGCGGGCTACAAGGAGCTCGGCGAGAATCAGGCGCCCGGCCTGTTCCCGCAGCGCGAGACCAAGCCCGAGACGAGGGAGATCTGATGAAGCTACGGCTGTTCGTCGCTGCGACCGCGGTCGCAGCGCTGGTCGGCTGCGCGAACCAGAGGAGCGAGGCGCAATCCGCCTCCTCCTCGTCGCAGCCCAAGGCCGCAGCGGCGCGCTACACGCCGCCCGAGGACCCCTATCCCTCGACCTATCGGCCCTATCCGTCGGTTCCGACCGCGATTACCGGCGCGACCGTCTTCGACGGCGAGGGCCGGCGGATCGAGAACGGCACCGTGGTCATGGTCGATGGACGGATCCAGGCGATCGGCGGGCCCGATACGGCGATCCCTGAGGGTGCGACCCGGATCGACGGCACCGGCCGCTGGGTCACCCCCGGCATCATCGACAATCACAGCCACCTCGGCGACTATCCGAGCCCCGGCGTCGAGGCGCATTCGGACGGCAACGAGGCGACCAACCCGGTCCGTCCCGAAGTCTGGGCCGAGCACAGCGTCTGGCCGCAGGATCCGGGCTTCACCCGGGCGCTCGCCAATGGCGGCGTGACCACGCTCCAGGTGCTTCCGGGCTCGGCGAACCTTTTCGGCGGGCGCAGCGTCGTCCTCCGCAACGTCCCCGCCCGCACCGTTCAGGGGATGCGCTTCCCGGGCGCCCGCCGTGGCCTGAAGATGGCCTGCGGCGAGAATCCGAAGCGCGTCTACGGAAGTCGCAACACGATGCCGCAGACCCGCATGGGCAATGTCGCGGTGATGCGCTCCACCTGGCTTCGGGCGATCGAATATCGCGAGCGGCGTGCCCGCGATCCGAACACGCCGCGCGATCTCCAGATGGACACCCTGGTCGAAGTGCTGAACGGCGACATCCTCGTCCACAACCATTGCTACCGCGCGGACGAGATGGCGATCATGCTCGATATGGCGCGCGAGTTCGGCTTCCGCATCGCCAGCTTCCACCACGCCGTCGAGGCCTACAAGATCCCCGATCTGCTGCGCGCCAGCGGCACCTGCGCCGCCGTGTGGGCGGATTGGTGGGGCTTCAAGATGGAGGCCTATGACGCGATCAACGAGAATGCGCCGCTCGTCCATGCCGGCGGGGCCTGCACGATCATCCATTCGGACGACGCCAACGGCATCCAGCGGCTGAACCAGGAAGCGGCCAAGGCGCTCGCCGACGGCCGCCGGATGGGGCTCAACATCTCCGACGAGGAGGCCTGGACCTGGCTCAGCCTCAATCCCGCGCGCTCGCTTGGGATCGAGAACGAGACCGGCTCGCTCCGGATCGGCAAGCGCGCCGACGTCGTGATGTGGAACGGCAACCCCTACAGCGTCTACACGCGCCCGCAGCGCGTCTGGATCGACGGTGCGCTGATGTATGACATGAACAACCCGCGGCTGCGGCCTGTGACCGACTTCGAGCTCGGCCAGCCCGGCGAGGGAGACGTGAAATGAGGAAGGCCCTGTTCCGTTCGGCTTTGCTCGCCGCGGCCGCACTGTCCTTCGCCGCGCCTGCGCTCGCGCAGCCGGTTGCGATCACCAACGGGCGGGTCGTCATCGGCGACGGCTCGGCGCCGATCGACGGCGGTACCGTCGTCATCGACAACGGCCGGGTTGTCGCGGCCGGCGCCAACGTGGCGGTCCCCGCGGGGGCGACGGTCGTCGATGCACGCGGCCGTTGGGTGACTCCGGGCATCGTCGCCGGCTTCTCGCGCATCGGCCTGGTCGAGGTCGACGCGGTCAACGCCACCAACGACGTCTCGGCGGCCAACTCGCCGTTCAGTGCCGCGCTCGACGTGGCGCCTGCGATCAATCCGCAGGCCGCCGCAATCGCCGTCAATCGCGCGGCGGGTATCACCCGCGCTGTCGTTGCGCCGGGCGTCTCGCGGAGCATCTTCGCCGGGCAGGGCGCGCTCATCGATCTCGGCGCCGATATGGAGCCGATCACCAGGCGGCGGCTGTTCCAATATGTCGAGCTCGGCGAGGAAGGCGCGAGCCAGGCCGGCGGCAGCCGCGTCTCGGCCCACGTCCTGCTGCGCAACGCGCTGCGCGAGGCGGGCGAGCTCCGTACGCCGATCGCCAGCGGCGGCGCCCGCAACGCGCGCCAGCCCGTCCCGCCAGAGGATGTCGAGGAGAATCCCTACGTCGTCACCGGCAACGAGCGTCGGGACGACGTGCTCCTCACCCGCTTCGACGCGGCGGCCCTGATCCCGGTCGTCCGCGGCCAGCAATATCTGCTCGTCCATGTCGAGCGCGCGGCGGACATCCTCCAGGCACTCCAGCTCAAGCGCGAATTCCCGAACCTCCGCCTCGTCCTCCTGGGCGCGACCGAGGGCTGGCGGGTCGCCGAGCAGATCCGAGCCGCCGGGGTCCCTGTGATCGCCAACGCGCTCGTCGATCTTCCGGCGAGCTTCGAGCAGCTTGCGTCGACCCAGTCGAATGTCGGCCGGATGCGCGCCGCGGGCGTGCAGGTCGGCATCGGCCTGATCAATGACGACGAGGCGCGGCAGATCCGGGTGCTCCCGCAGCATGCCGGCAATCTCGTGGCGATCACCCGGGTGCCGGGCCATACGGGCTTGAGCTGGGACGAGGCCTTCGCCGCGATCAGCTCGCGCCCCGCAGAGGCGTTCGGCCTCGGCGGCGAGATCGGTTCGCTTCGTCCTGGTCGGCGCGCAGACGTGGTGGTCTGGAGCGGCGACCCGCTCGAGCTTTCGAGCGCGGTCGAAGCCGTCTGGATCGACGGCGTGTCGCAATCGCTGGAGAACCGCCAGACGCGCCTCCGTGACCGCTATCGCGAGCCGGTCGAAGGCACCCTGCCGAACGCCTACGACCCCCGGGACTAAGCTCCCCGGATCGCAAGCGGCGGCCGCGCGTTGGCGGGCGAGGAGGCGATCATGCCCGCCCTCGCCCACTCCAAGACTGCCGTGCAGTTCGACGTTGTTCGGACCGAAGGCTGTCGCGTATTCACCGCCGACGGGCGGAGCGCGATCGATTTCCAGAGCGGCTGGTGCGTCGGGAATCTCGGCTGGAGCCGGCCCGAGATCGATCAGGCGCTCCGCGATTTCGACGGGCCCGCTTATGTCTATCCAGGCCATCATTACGGGCCGTGGGAGGAACTGGCGCGAGCGCTCGTCGAGATTGCTCCGCCCGGGCTCCAGCGCTGCTTCCGCGCGACGGGCGGCAGCGAGGCGGTGGAGATCGCGCTGCAGGCGGCGATGCTGCACACCGGCCGCGCCCGCTTTGTCACGATCGAGGATTGCTATCACGGCAACACGCTCGGCCCGCGCAGCATCGGCGACGCCGAAACGAGGAGCCTGTTCCCACGCCTCGGCCTGCCGGCGCCGCGAACGATCAGGCCGCCGCTCGACGAGGCCCGGCTGGCCCAGGTCGAAACCGCGCTGAAGCCGCGCGACGTCGCGGCGGTCATCCTCGAGCCGGTAATCTGCAATCTCGGCGCGCTCGTTCCGGAGCCCGCCTTCCTGAGCGGAGTCCAGGACCTGTGCCGCCGCTCCGGCACCTTGCTGATCTTCGACGAGGTCGCGACCGGCTTTGGCCGCACAGGCCGCATGTTCGCTGCCGAGCATAGCGGAGTCCGGCCGGACATATTGATCCTCGCCAAGGCGATCACCGCCGGCTTCGCGCCGATGGGCGCGACCCTGACGACCGGCCCGGTGGCGGAATCGATGCTGAAGGCCGGTGCCTATTCGACTTATGGCTGGCACCCGCGAAGCACTGCCGCGGCGCTCGCCAACCTCGCCTGGTGGCGCGAGAATGGCGACGTGCTCCTCGCCCATGTCGACGCGCTCAACCGGCTGTTCGTCGAGCGTCTCGCCGCCCTCGGCCTCGGCCCGGTCCAGGGCAAGGGTCTCGCGCTCGGGGTTGCGACCGGCGATGAGGATCGGGCCGAGCGAATCAAGGCGAAGTGCCTGAAAGAAGGGGTGGTCGTTGCCGCCGAGGGCGACGTCGTCACCCTGTTCCCGCCGCTGGTCATCGACGATGCGACTGCGGCCGAAGGGCTCGACATCTTGCAGCGTTGCGCGTCCGCCTGATCGGTAGGCCAAGCTGTGCTTTGCCCCTTGCGCGCCGAGGAGCTAAGACGGCCCCATGTCCACCTACACGATCGATACCTCGACCTCCCGGGCGCATCCGACGCCTGCGCCGATGCGGCGGCTGACCGCGCCCGCGATCCAGCAGCGCAAGGGCGGCGAGCCGATCGTGATGCTGACCGCCTACACGATGCGGATGGCGCAGCTGCTCGATCCGCATTGCGACATGCTGCTGGTCGGCGACAGCCTCGGCCAGGTCATTTACGGCTTGCCGTCGACCATTCCCGTGACGCTGGACATGATGTGCGCGCATGGCGCTGCGGTCGTGCGCGGCTCCTGGCATGCGCTCGTCGCGGTCGACATGCCGTTCGGAAGCTATGAGGAAAGCCCGGGCCAGGCCTTCCGCAACGCGGCGCGGGTGATGAAGGAGACCGGGGCCGCTGCGGTGAAGCTCGAGGGCGGCGAAGCGATGGCCGAGACGATCGCCTTCCTGGTGCGCCGCGGGATTCCCGTCATCGGTCATGTCGGCCTGACACCCCAGGCGGTGAACGCATTGGGCGGCTACCGCGCCCGGGGCCGCGACGATGCGGAAGCCGCCAAGATCCTCGCCGACGCCCGCGCGGTCGACCAGGCCGGCGCCTTCGCGCTGGTCCTCGAAGGGGTCATGGAGGAGATCGCGGATCAGGCAACCGCCGCCGTCTCCTGCCCGACTATCGGGATCGGCGCCTCGGCCCAGTGCGACGGGCAGGTGCTGGTGACCGAGGACATGCTCGGCCTGTTCGAGCGGACGCCTCGATTCGTGAAGCGCTACGACGATCTTGCGGCGCGCATCGGCGAGGCCGCTGCGGCCTATGCCGGCGAGGTCAGGAGCAGGGCCTTCCCGACCGAGGATCAAATCTATCGTCCCGCAAAGTGAAGGTCTTTTCTACGCGCCGCCGCCCCGGTAAGGAGCCCATGGGGGCCAGCGCGCCCGCGCAGCGGCCGGAGCGCCAAGCATCGTATTGAGA
>JAEWCW010000213.1 GCA_023390415.1 Pseudomonadota bacterium
CCCGTCCGCACAGCTTCACCCATCATGGCGTCACGATCGAGGATCCCTGGGCCTGGCTTCGCGATCCCGCCTATCCGGACGTCAAGGACGAGGAGGTGCTCGCCTACCTCAAGGCCGAGAATGCCTATTTCGAGGCGGCTATGGCGCCCCATGCCGGCCTGGTCGACAGCCTGTTCGAGGAGATGAAGGGGCGGATCAAGGAGGACGACCGCTCGGTGCCGGTGAAGGACGGCGACTGGCTCTACTGGTGGGCGTTCGAGACGGGCGCGCAATATCGCCAATGGTGGCGGCGGCCCGTCCGCGGCGGTGCCGACCAGCTGATCTTCGACGAGCCGGCCGAGGCCGAAGGCAAGGACTATTTTCGGCTCGGCGCGCTCTCCGTCAGCCCGGACGGGCGCTTCGCCGCCACCCTGGTCGACGACGACGGCTCCGAGCGGTTCAAGCTCCGCATCCGCGACCTCGAAAGCGGCGCGGACCTGGAGACCGTCACCGACGTCGGGATCGGCAATGTCGAGTGGAGCGCGGGATCGGACGCGATCCTCTTCACCGAGGTCAACGACAATTGGCGCAGCTACCGCGCCCGGCTCCACCGGCTCGGCAGCTCGGACGAGGAGGACGTCACCCTCTACGAGGAGACGGAAGACCTCGGCTTCTCGGTCAGCGTTGCCAAGAGCCACGACCGAAGCCTGATCTTCATCGCCACCGGCGACAACAGCTCGACCGAATTGCGCTTCGTGCCGGCCGACGATCCCGCAGCAGCGCCCTTGCTGATCGCTGCGCGCCGCCCCAAGATCATCTATTCCGCCGACGCCGCGCACGGCCGGCTCTGGATCCTCGCCAATGACGAGCATGTGAACTTCCGCCTCGCCCAAGCTGACCCGACGGCGCCCGGCGAGTGGCGGACGGTCATCGCCGGGTCGGACGAGGTCTATCTGCGCGGGGTCACCGCCTTCCGCGACCATCTCGTCGTCGAGGAGCGGCTCGGCGGGCTCGATCAGGTGCGCCTGCGTAGCTATTCCGGCGAGGAGCGGCGGATTGCCTTTCCCGAGGCGAGCTACACCGCCTCGCTCGGCAGTAACCCGGAATTTGCGCCCGCCGCCTACCGGCTCGGCTACGCCTCGATGGTCACCCCGACGACCGTCTACGACTATCACCCGGACGAGGACCGGCTGGAGGTCTTGAAGGTCCAGGAGATCCCCTCGGGCTACGACCCGCACCTCTACGAGACCGAGCGGCTCGAAATCACCGCCCGCGACGGCAAGCGAGTCCCCGTCTCTGTGGTCTACCGCAAGGGTTTTCCCCGCGACGGCTCGGGCAAGCTCTACCTCTACGGTTACGGCGCCTACGGCCATGCCATCCCGCCCGGCTTCTCGACCGCGCGGCTCAGCCTGGTCGACCGCGGCTTCGCCTGCGCCATCGCCCATATCCGCGGCGGCGACGATCTCGGCTTCGGCTGGTATCTCGACGGCAAGCTCGACAAGCGGACCAACACGTTCAACGATTTCGTCGACGTCGCCAAGGGCCTGGTCGATCACGGCTTCGCCCGCCCGGGCCGGATCGCTATCCAGGGCGGCTCGGCCGGCGGCGAGCTGATGGGGGCAGTGGCCAATTCGGACCCGGACCTGTGGGGGGCGGTCGTTGCCGACGTGCCCTTCGTCGATGTCCTTGCCACCATGCTAGACGCCAGCCTCCCGCTGACCCCCGGCGAATGGCCCGAATGGGGCAATCCGATCGAGGACGAGGCGGCCTTCCACCTGATCCGAAGCTATAGCCCCTACGACAATGTCAGCGCCCAGGCCTATCCGCCGATGCTGATCACCGGCGGCCTCAACGATCCGCGGGTGACCTATTGGGAGCCGGCGAAATGGGCCGCGAAGCTCCGCGCCACCAAGACCGACGACAATCGGCTGCTTCTGAAGATCAACATGGGCGCCGGCCATGGCGGCAAGTCCGGGCGCTGGGATAGCTTGCGCGAGGTTGCCGAAGCCTATGCCTTCATCCTGACCCAGGTGCGCGAATGACGCCTTACGAGATGAGCATCACGGCCACGGAGGCCGACATCGACGAGCTCGGGCACGTCAACAATGCCGTGTGGGTGCGGTGGATCCAGGATCTGGCGACGGCGCACTGGATGGCAGTCGCCGCGCCCGAGCACCACGCCGCCTATCTCTGGGTCGTGACCCGGCACGAGATTGACTATCTCCGCGCCGTCCTCCCCGGCGAGACGGTGACCGGGCGAACCTGGGTTCCCGACCCGCCGCGCGGCGCCCGCTTCGACCGCCACATGGAGTTCGTCGGCGAGGACGGAAAACCGCGGGTCCGCGCCAAGACCACCTGGGCAATCATCGACCGCGCGACCGGCCGTCCCCTGCGCGTCCCCCCGGAAGTCGCGGCACCGTTCGTCAGCGTCAGCTGAAGCGCCGCACCGCCTCGACGATCTTCGGATAGGCCTTGCCATCAACGGCGAAGCCCATATGGCCGCAATCCAGTTCGACCTGGCGGTCGCTCTCGCCCGGCTCGCCGCGCGCGGCACAGACCGCGACGATGCCGTCGTTGCGCGACCAGATGGCGAGCGTCGGCACCGGCGGCTTGACCGCCGTGTCAGTCTCGATCGGGGGATTGTCGACCGGGTGGCCGGCAACCAGCTCGTAGAGCCGCCAGACATTGTTGGCGCGCTTGTCGCCGGAGAAAGGCGAGCCCATCGTCACCACCTTCTCGACGAGATCCGGCCGGATCTTCGCGACCTCTCGCGCATAGATGCCGCCGAGGCTCCAGCCGACCAGCACGATCTTGCCGCCCTTCGCGAAATCCTCGACCTCAGTGGCCAGCCGCTCCAGCGTGTCCTCGCGCACCCCCGTGTTGAGCCCGAGGCCCCAGCCGGTCACCCGGTAGCCGGCGCCCGCCAAAGCGCGCTGGAGGCCGAGCGTGGTCCGGTCGTTGGCGAGGAAGCCCGGCACCACCATCAGCTTCGGCCCGTTCGCCGGCCCGCGCTCGCCGAGGCGGCCGAAGCCGCGCCAGATGCGCGACCAGAGCGCGACGCCCTCGCGGAGGAGCTGGCGCCGCGGCGGCGCCGCGCTCTCCGGCCAGCTAGAGATACTCGCCCCCCATCAGGGCGTGCAGTGCGGCCGGCAGGCGCACCCGCCCGTCGTCGGTCTGGTGGTTCTCGAGCAGGGGCACGAGGATACGGGGCGAGGCGAGCGCGGTGTTGTTGAGCGTGTGGGTGAAGCGCACCTTCCGCTCCTCGTCCCGCCAGCGCAGGTTCGCGCGCCGCGCCTGCCAGTCGTGCAGCGTCGAGCAGCTGTGGGTCTCGCGATACTTGCCGAGGCTCGGCACCCAGGACTCGATGTCGTTCATCCGGAACTTGCCGTTGCCCATGTCGCCGGTCGACGTCTCGATCACTTGGTACGGGATTTCGAGATCGCGGAGCAGTTCCTCGGCAATTCGGAGCAGGGTGGCGTGCCAGCGCGCGCTCTCCTCCGGATCGTCGCGGCAGATGACATACTGCTCGAGCTTGTAGAATTGGTGGACCCTCAGGAGCCCGCGAACGTCGCGCCCGGCGCTTCCCGCCTCGCGGCGGAAGCAGGGCGAATAGCCGGCATAGAGGATCGGCAGCTTCTCGGCGTCGATGATCTCGCCTGAATGGAGCGAGGTGAGCGCGATTTCGCCCGTGCCGGCCAGATAGAGGTCGTCAGCCGGGATATGATAGGCTTCCTCCTCGTGGCCGGGAAAATGGCCGGTGGCGACGAAGGCGTGCGGCTTGGCGAGCGCCGGCACCGTCATCAGGGTGAAGCCCTCGGCGGCGAGCTTCTGCTGCGCCCACAGCATCAGCACCTGCTCGAGCATCGCAAGCCGGCCCTTCAGCGCATACATGCGCGAGCCGGAGACCTGCGTGATCCGCGACAGGTCGGCCCAGTCGTTCATTTCGACGAGCTGGACATGGTCGCGCGGCTCGAAGTTGAAACGCGGCGGGCTACCTTCGGTCCGCACGACGACGTTGGCGCTCTCGTCCGGGCCGACCGGCGCGCCCTCCCATGGAATGTTGGGGACTCGCAGCAGGAGAGCGTCGAGCGCGGCCTGCTTGTCGCCGAGCTGCTGCTCGATCTCGGCCGCCTCGGCGCCCAGTGCCTTGGCGCGCTGGCCGAGCGCCGGGCGCTCCGACGGGTCGGCGCTCTTGAAGCTGTCGCTGATCTCGTTGCGCTGGCGGCGGATCTCGTCGACCCGGCTCTTCAGCGCCCGCACCTCGCCGTCGAGCGCCAGCAGCGCATCGAGATCGAGCGGCACGTTCTTCGCCTCCGCTGCGCTGCGGACGGCCTCTGGATTTTCGCGGATGAACTGAAGGCTGAGCATGGCCTCACGCGCTACCGCTCAAAAAGCCGCCGCGAAAGCCCCCGCGCGCGATTCGTGTATTCCGCGCGAATCGATCCTGCCTGGTCATCTCTTCCGACCAGCGGTCCGCCGCGGGCCGCGTGGGCTAGAAGGACGGTTCGCGCGGCCTCGCTACGGTCGGCCTGGATGCCGTCATCACGGATGAATCGACGATCCGGATCTCTCTGGCGCAGCAAAGAAATATGGCTGCTCCGTTTTGGACTTTTTCTCGAAAACTGTCAGATTGGACCTATTTCTAAGGAAAACCTCTGTGGCAGCGGAGACAATGCCCATGGCCGCAATGAATTAAGATCACGAATATTTGGCAATTAACCAATCAGTGACAAACATAGGTTATAAACTGGCGCCTGGGGGAGACCAAGTATGCTTTCTGCCGAAATCGCGCTTGTACCGGAAGAAAATCGTGGATCGCTGCGGCGAATCGTGAATCTTGCCGCCGCCGTGCGGTCGCTGGATGCGCTTGCTCGGCGAGCCTCGATCATCGACCTTTCGGAGGCCGGATGCCGGCTCATCATGAATCCGCCCCCGGCGGTCGGTTCGGAGCTGATCGTCAAGATCACCGGCCATGTGCCGATCTGGGCGACTGTCGCCTGGAGCAACGACGGCGAAGCTGGCCTCGAGTTTCACA
Organism: Pseudomonadota bacterium; assembly: GCA_023390415.1. GTDB lineage: Bacteria > Pseudomonadota > Alphaproteobacteria > Sphingomonadales > Sphingomonadaceae > Allosphingosinicella. Next base: position 5,015 of record JAEWCW010000213.1, read on the forward strand.
ACCGCCTGCCGACAGGCACGATCGAATGCCTCAGCTCCACGCGCCATCTGCGCGGCAAACGATTGTTCTCGCCGCCTCGGCAATCGTCGGGCCACGCGGCTTGCACGGCTGCAGCGGAAGGGCGACGGGCCGCACGCTAAGCGAACGCGCACCCAGCTCGTGAGATCGGGCTGCGGACGAAGCGGAAAGCGCTGGCGGAGACGGAGGGATTCGAACCCTCGGTAGGAGTAATCCCCCTACGGCGGTTTAGCAAACCGCTGGTTTCAGCCACTCACCCACGTCTCCGGGAAACGGCCTGCGGCCCAGCCGTATAGTGGCGAGATTCCGATCCATCAACCGATCGCAGCCGAAATCCCGCGGAGAGTCCGGACCGCTGTCCCGGAACGAGCGGCGACGCCGTTGGTTGGACAGGGAAATGATGTTCCGAGGGGTCGGCAAGAACGTGAATCCGGATTTCAACCGGCGGAGCCGCCGCGTCCATCGCGGCGCCGCCTTCGCCTTGCTCGCTTCCGCGGCCTTGTCCCTGTCCGCGCCTGGCTGGGCCCAGCCGCAGCCTTCGACCGAGATCGAGGCGGCAGTGCGCTCCGCCGCGCGCGGCGATCGCGAGGTCGTCCAATTCTACCGCGCGCGCGGCTACCGGCCGATCTGGGTGCGCGACGGCGCGCTCGGCAGCGAGGCGCGCCAGTTCCTCCACCTCCTAGAGAGCGCCGAGGCCGACGGCCTCGATCCGCGCGCCTATCGGGCGAATGCGATCGCGGAGGCGATCGAGGCCGCTGAGGGCGGCGCGCCGCGCGCGCTGGGCCGGGCCGAATGGCTGCTCTCCACGACCTTCGCCAATTATGTCCGCGACGTCCGCCAGCACCGCGACATGGGCGTCGTCTATACCGAAGCCCATCTCCGCCCGATCATCCCGACCAAGACTGCGGTCCTGAACATGGCGGCAGGCGCCCCGAGCCTGCAGGCCTGGCTCGAATCGGTCGGCTGGATGAACCCGATCTACGCACAGCTGCGGGGCGCCCTCGCCGCGCAGATCGGCGTCGATACGGAGCGCCCCCAGGTCCACGTGCCCTCCGGCCCGATCCTTCGCCCGGGAAGCAGCGATCCGCGCGTTCGTCTGCTTCGGGCGCGGCTCGGCATGGCCCCGGACGGTCCCTATGACCGGGCGCTCCAGAATGCGGTGCGCGAGGTCCAGGCCGCGCACGGCCTGCCGCGGGACGGGCTTGCCGGTCCGCTCACCCTCGCCATCCTCAACCGCGGCTCGCGCGAGCAGCATCAGCTCCTCCGCCTCAATCTTGAGCGGGCGCGCGCCTTGCCCTCGCAGCTCGGCCGCCGCTACGTGCTGGTCGACGCCGCCGCCGCGCGGCTGTGGATGTACGAGGATGGGCGGGCAGTCGATTCGATGCGCGTCGTCGTGGGCAAGCCGAGCGAGCCGACGCCGATGATGGCCGCGACGATCCGCTATCTGACGCTCAACCCCTATTGGAACATCCCCCAGGACCTCGTCCGTCGCCGCGTCGCCGAGGGCGCGCTCCGCGAAGGGCCCAGCTTCCTCGCCGGGCGGCGCTACGAGATCATGTCCGATTGGACCGACGATGCAGTCCGGGTCGACCCGGCAAGCATCGACTGGCGCGCCGTCGCGGCGGGCCGCCAGGAGCTTCGGGTGCGCCAGCTGCCCGGGCCCGACAATGCGATGGGGCGGATGAAGTTCATGTTCCCCAACGAGCTCGGAGTCTATCTCCACGACACGCCGGACCGGGCGCTGCTGCGCGAGGAAGGACGGCTCTTCAGCTCCGGCTGCGTCCGGCTCGAGGATGCGCCGCGCCTGGCGCGCTGGCTGTTCGGCGAGACTCCGCGCGCTGCGGGGAGCGCGCCGGAGCAGCGCGTCGACCTGCCCGAGCCGGTGCCGGTCTATCTCACCTACATGACCGCGGCCCCGGAGCCGGACGGAGTGGCGCTCCGCCACGACGTCTACAACCGCGACCCAGTCCAGCTCGCCGCGCTCGACGCGCCCGCTCCCCGGGAGCGCCGCAAACGCTGAGCCCATAAGAAAAGCGCCGCCCGGTGGGACCGGACGGCGCTTCCCTTCTCGCGTGGAGCGTCAGCCGCGTTCGCCGCTGCGCACCGGGGCCTGCTGGTAGGAGGCCGGCTGCGGCGCGCCCGGATAATATTGGCCTTCGCGGACATAGCCGTCGACGCAGCCGTCATTGTTCTGGTCGGCCCAGACGGCGCCGGCGATTCCGCCGATCAGAGCGCCGGCGATCGCGCCCTCGAGCGGGCTCACGCCGCCGATCAGAGCGCCCGCGCCGACTCCGGCAACGGTGCCCACGGCAGCGCCGGTGCCGGCGCCCTGGAGGGTCGAGACGCAGGCGCGGCCAGTGGTGGCGTCATAGCCGGCCGGCGTGCCCTGATAGTAGGTGCCGTTGCGGACATAGCCGTCGGCGCGGCCGTCCTGGTCGCGGTCGGCCCAGACGGCGCCGGCGAGGCCGCCGATGGCAGCGCCGATCGCGGCGCCCTCGATGGGGCTGATACCGCCGATCAGAGCGCCGGCGCCCGCGCCGGCAGTCGCGCCGATCGCTGCGCCGGTGCCGGCGCTCTCGAGCGTCTCGTCATTGGTGGTGCTGCAGGCGGCCAGCGACATGGAGCCCGCCAGCATTGCGGCGACGATGGATTTGCGCATGGGTTACTCTCCCTGAATGAGACCGGCCGGCGCAGCAAAAGGGCCGCGGCGGCCATCGACGCGGGGTGAACCGTGACCGCGCGGCATCGTTCCGGAACCGGCTCCGATGGGGCGCGCGGCTGCGACGTGACGATGCTTCGCGGCGACCAATTGAGGAACAGCGGCGCCGCGCTCCGCGCCGCAGGAGACCGGTTCGACGCAAGATCGACTCGGATGGTCGACGGTTCATTGAAGAGACAGGGTGCGCAGGCTTAGCGTCTTCGACACGTTCCGGGTGGGGTAGTGCCATGTACAAATTGATCGCCGCGATCGCCGCCGCAACGCTGGCCGCTGCGCCCGTCCTCGCGCAAGATGCGCCGTCCAGCTGGGACGCACCGCCGGCGCCCCCGGAAACGCCGCAGCGCCCCACGGCCAACGAATGGGTTCCGGTCGAGCAGGCGGTGCCCGCGGATCAGCCCACAACCACGACCGCACAGCCCGAAGCGAATACGGCCGCTGCGCCGAACAGCCAGACCATCCCGCGCCGCGACATCTTCGATGCCGCCGAGAATCTGTTCGGCCGCGGCGCCGAGGATCTCGCCCGGCTGCTGGAGCGGATCCTCGGGGATCAGGGCGAGCCGATCGCCTACATCTCCGGCGAGGAGGCGTCGGGCGCGCTCGTCGTCGGCCTGCGCTACGGCTCTGGCGTGATGCGCCACCGCATCGAGGGCGACCGCAACGTCTATTGGACCGGCCCATCGATCGGCTTCGATGCCGGCGCCCAGGCGAGCAAGGTGTTCGTGCTGGTCTACAATCTCCATGACGCCCAGCGCCTGTTCCGCCGCTATGCCGCGGCCGAGGGCAATGCCTATGTCGTCGGCGGCTTCACCGCTTCCTATCTGCGCCGCGGCGACGTCGTGCTGATCCCAGTCCGCCTCGGTGTCGGCCTGCGCCTCGGAGTGAATGCCGGCTACATGCGCTTCTCCGAGAAGAACCGCTGGCTGCCCTTCTGAGCTAGGCCGCGCCGGCGAACCTCCAGCGGAGGGTCTCGCCGGCATGGAACGGGACGATGTGCGTGCCGGCAGCGGCGATCGACCGCGGAACCTCGGTTTCCACACGCTCCAGCGCGACACGCTCCTCGTTGAGCGCCAGGCCGTAGAAGCGGGGGCCGTTCTCCGCGGCGAAGGCCTCGAGCCGGTCCAGCGCACCTTCTTCCTCGAAGACGGTGGCGTAGCTCTCCAGAGCAAAGGGCGCGTTGAAGATCCCGGCGCAGCCGCAATCCGCCTCCTTCCGCTCTATCGCATGGGGCGCGCTGTCGGTGCCGAGGAAGAATTTGGGCGATCCCGATGTCGCCGCGCGCCGAACCGCAAGGCGATGTGCCTCCCGCTTAGCGACGGGAAGGCAGTAGGCATGCGGCCTTAGCCCGCCCTGGAAGAGGGCGTTGCGGTTGATGATGAGATGCTGCGGAGTCACCGTCGCCGCCACGTTCGGCCCCTGCGCCTCGACGAACTCGGCGGCCTCCGCGGTGGTGATATGCTCGAACACCATCTTCAGCCCCGGAAAGTCGCGCACGAGGCCGGTGAAGGTGCGGTCGATGAACGCCTTCTCCCGGTCGAACACATCGATCTCGGGATCGGTCGCCTCGCCATGGATCAGCAGCGGCATGCCGATCCGCTCCATCCGCTCCAGCACCTTCGAGACGTTGCGAACGTGGGTCACGCCGCGCGCGCTGTTGGTCGTGGCGTTGGCGGGATAGAGCTTGGCCGCGACCCACGCGCTTTCGGCATGGCCGCGCTCGACCTCGCCAGGATCGGCATCGTCGGTGAGGTAGAGGGTCATCAACGGGTTGAAGCCGCCGCCCGCCGCCGCCTGGATGCGCTCCCGATAGGCCTCGGCCGCGGCCACGCTGGTCACCGGCGGATCGAGGTTCGGCATCACGATCGCCCGGGCGAACTGACGGGCCGTATAGGGCGCCACCGCCTCCAGCATCGCGCCGTCGCGCAGGTGGACGTGCCAATCGTCGGGGCGGCGGATCACGAGGCGGCTCGGGTCGGTCATCGGAACCTGAGGTTTGGAAAACGGCTGCGCACCCCCTAACTCGGCTTCATGCCTGCGACCACCCTTGCCGACCGCGCCCTCCTCCGACTCTCCGGCGATGAGGTCCGCCCCTTCCTCCAGGGCCTCGTCACCAACGACGTGGACCAGCTCGCGCCTGAGCAGCCACTCTGGGCAGGGCTTCTGACGGCCCAGGGCAAGGCGCTGTTCGACTTCATCCTCTGGGCCGATGGCGATGACGTGCTGGTCGATTGCGAGGCCAAGGCGGCCGGCGATCTGACTCGGCGCCTCGCCCTCTATCGCCTGCGCCGGAAGATCGCGATTCTCCCCGAGGAGGCGCTGGTCGTCCACTGGTCGAAGGATGGCGAGGCCGGAGTTCCAGACCCGCGCCTCCCCGCCCTTGGCCGCCGCTGGCTGGCCCCCGCCGACGCCCAGACCGAGGATTGGCGCGCGCACCGGCTCGCTCTCGGAGTCGCCGAGGGCCGCGACGAGCTCGGCACCGACAAGATCCTCTGGCTCGAGGCCAATGCCGCCGAGTTGAACGGCGTGAGCTTCGCCAAGGGCTGCTATGTCGGGCAGGAGAATACGGCGCGGATGAATTACCGCCAGAAGGTCAACCGGCGGCTGGTCGTGGTCCCGACGGACACGCCGGGCCCGCGCGCCCTGATTCATTATCCCGAGCTCGGCCTTGCCGTGGAGCATCGCCGGATTGACGACCTGGACGGCGCGATCATTCCGGACTGGCTCGCCGCGGCGCTCGCCCCCTGAACTTCCCGCGCCTTGTTCCTGCCATGTCGGGCGTCTAGCCAGCGCGCATGTCCATTCTCCTCGCCCTGAGCGTCGCCGCCGCGCCCCTTCCGCCCGAGGTGCGATCGGTGATCGAGGCGGCGGTTGCCAGCGGAGACGCGCAGGCGGTCGCCACCGTCGCCCGCTTCGCCCGCCAAGCCCATCCCGCCGCAGCCGCCGAGATCGAGGCGATGGTCGAGGTCTTCACCAAGGCGCGGACCGAGCGCGAGGCGGAGGCCGCGCGCGAGCGGCAGGACGCGCTCGCCTCTGCGGGCATGCTCGACAATTGGACCGGCCAGATCGAGCTCGGCGCCTCGCGCTCGACGGGGCGGACGAACAGTGTCGGCTTCCTCGGCGGCGTGACATTGGAGCGGCAGGGGGTCGCCTGGCGCCACCGCCTCAACGCACGCGCCGAGCTCCAGGAGACCAATGACGTCCGATCGACCCAGCGCGCCACTCTCTCCTGGGAGCCGCGGCGGGCGCTCGGCGAGCGACTCTATGCGGTCGGCACCGCCCAGTATGACCACGACCCGATTCTCGGCTTCGACAATCGCTACACGCTGGGCGTCGGCGGCGGCTATCGGCTGATCGCGTCCGGAGAGACCCGGCTCGACCTGGAGGGCGGACCCGCGGTCCGCCGCGAGGATCCGGTCTCCGGGGATCCGGCGACCTCGATCGCCGCCCGCGCCTCCGCGGACCTGCGCTGGAAGATCAAGCCGACCTTGGAGCTCCGCCAGACCGGCACCTTCTATCTCGAGGACGGCAACCGCACCGGCCGCGCGCTGACCGCGCTCGATACCCGCCTCGTCGGCGATCTCGGCCTGCGCCTTTCCTACGAATTGCGCTACGAGCGCGCGGGCGCCGGCACCGGCTTCCTCGATACGACCAGCCGGGCGACGATCGTCCTCGGCCTCTAGACTTCCGCGAAGGCGCGGACCGGGAAGGTGCCCATGCCCGCCACTTTGGGCGGGACGGCGGTGAAGCGGAAATTGTCGGGCAGCGCTTCGAGATTGGTCAGGTGCTCGCAGATCGGGCTCCCCGCGGCGAGCAGGATCGTGTGGACCGGCCGCGCGCGCCTGCTCGTGTCGTCGATATTGTAGCTGTCGATCCCGACGAGCGCCGCGTTGCGCTCGGCGAGCAATCGCGCCGCCGCCTCGGTCAGGAAGGGGTGACCTTCGAAATAGGCGTCCGTACGCCAGTGTCGGCTCCAGCCCGTGGCAACCAGGACAGCCTTGCCGGCGACCTCGAGCCCCTCAAACGCGTCCGCATCCACCGCCCGCGACCCGGAGCGGACCAGGACTCCCTCCAGCCCGGCCAGCTGCTCCAGCGGAAGCCCGGCGAGATCGGCGCCGTCCGCAAATCGGTGGAAGGGCGCATCGACGTAAGTGCCGGTATTGGCGACCATGTCGATCCGCCCGATCTGGAAGCTCGATCCGTCGTCATAATTGGCGGCGCTGTCCTCGCGCGTCCAAAAATCGCAAATGTGCGGCGCCGGCAGGCCACGATAGGTGACCATGCCGTGCTCGATCACATGGCTGAGGTCGACGAGCGCCTTGTCCATATCCGCACCAGAGCAAAGGCCGCGATCGCGAACCAGAGGATGTTGAGCGCCGCCGACGGGATGGCGCCATGCCACCAGCCGTTGACGACGAACCCCGCCGCCCCGGCCAGGTTCATTCCCTGGAACAGCGCGGACTGGCCGGTCACCCGGCCAGTCGTCACCATCAGATAGGCGGAGAGGATCAGCGCCGCCCCCGCCCAGCCGGCGACCTCCACCGCGAGCGCGGCGCCGCTCAGTTCGCGGCTCCGCGCGCGAGCCCGCGCAGCACGTAGTGCAGGATCCCGCCGTGGCGGAAATATTCGAGCTCGTTGAGGGTATCGATCCGCACGCGCGCCGGGAAGCTGGCCGCGCTGCCGTCGCCCCGGACGAGCTTCACCTCGATCTCCTGGCGCGGCTTCAGGTCCGCGATCCCGGTGATGGTGAAGACCTCGGAGCCGTCGAACGCCGGCGGCTCGCCGACGAACTGGAGCGGAAGAACACCCATGCCGACCAGGTTCGAGCGGTGGATCCGCTCGTAGGTCTCGGCGATCACCGCGCGCACGCCCAAGAGGTTGGTGCCCTTGGCCGCCCAGTCGCGCGAGGAGCCGGTGCCATATTCCTTGCCGGCGACGACGACGAGCGGCGTGCCCTCTTCCTTGTAGCGCATCGCGGCGTCGTAGATGGCGAGCTGCTCGCCCGAGGGAACGTGCTTGGTGTAGCCGCCCTCGACTCCGGGAACCATCTTGTTGCGGATGCGGATGTTGGCGAAGGTGCCGCGCATCATCACTTCATGGTTGCCGCGGCGGGCGCCATAGGAGTTGAAGTCGCGCCGGTCGACGCCGTGCTCGATCAGATAGCGGCCGGCCGGGCTGTCGACCCGGATCGCGCCCGCCGGCGAGATATGATCGGTGGTGATCGAATCTCCGAAGATGGCGAGCGGCCGGGCCCCGACGATGTCGCCGGGCGCGGTCGGGGTCATCGACATGCCTTCGAAATAAGGCGGGTTGGCGATGTAGGTGGACGAGGCCGACCAGGCATAGGTCGCGCCGCCGGTCAACGGGATCGCGGCCCAGCGCTCGTCGCCCTTGTAGACGTCCGCATAGCGGGCGCGGAACATCTCCGAATTGACGTGCCGGTCGATGAGGCTGCGCACCTCCTCGTTGGAGGGCCAGATGTCCTTCAGATAGACGTCAGTCCCGTCCTTGGCAGTGCCGATCGGGCTCTCGATCATGTCCTCGGTAACCGTGCCCTTGATCGCATAGGCGACGACGAGCGGCGGTGAGGCGAGGAAGTTGGCGCGGACGTCGGGCGAGACCCGCCCCTCGAAGTTGCGGTTGCCCGAGAGCACCGAGGCGGCGACCAGATCGTTCTTGTGGATTGCGGCGCTGATCGGCTCGGGAAGCGGGCCCGAATTGCCGATGCAGGTGGTGCAGCCATAGCCCGCGAGGTTGAAGCCGAGCGCGTCGAGATCGTCCTGGAGCCCCGCCTTCTCGAGATAGTCGGTGACCACCTGGCTTCCCGGGGCGAGCGAGGTCTTGACCCAGGGCTTGCGCTCCAGGCCCTTCTCCCGCGCCTTGCGGGCGACCAGGCCGGCGGCGATCAGGACCGACGGGTTGGAGGTGTTGGTGCAGCTGGTGATCGCCGCGATGACGACGTCGCCATGGCCGAGATCGCAATCATATTCGGCGCCGCCCTCGACCTTGAACCGGTTCTTGAGCTCGGCTGCGGGCTGACCGTACTCGCTCTCGAAGCTTGCGACGAACTCCTCGTCGACCAGCGACAGGGCGACCTTGTCTTGCGGGCGCTTCGGTCCGGCGAGCGAGGGCTCGACCGTCGACATGTCGAGGGCGAGCGTGTCGGTGAAGACCGGCTCGTGGCCCGGCTCGAGCCACAGGCCCTGGGCGCGGCAATAAGCCTCGACGAGCGCGATCTGCTCCTCGGAGCGGCCGGTGAGGCGGTAATAATCGAGAGTCTTGCCGTCGATCGGGAAGAAGCCGCAGGTGGCGCCATATTCGGGCGCCATGTTGGCGATGGTCGCGCGGTCGGCGACCGTGAGGGCGGAGACACCCGGGCCGTAGAATTCGACGAAGCGGCCGACCACGCCCTTGCGGCGGAGCATCTGCGTCACGGTCAGCACGAGGTCGGTGGCGGTGATGCCCTCCTTGAGCTCGCCCGAGAGGTGGAAGCCGACGACTTCCGGGATCAGCATCGAGACCGGCTGGCCGAGCATTCCGGCCTCCGCCTCGATCCCGCCGACGCCCCAGCCGAGCACGCCGAGGCCGTTGACCATCGTCGTGTGGCTGTCGGTGCCGACCAACGTGTCCGGGTAGGCGACTTCCTCGCCCGACCCGTCCTTGGCCGACCAGACCGAGCGCGCGATCGCCTCGAGATTGACCTGATGGCAGATCCCGGTGCCCGGCGGCACGACCTGGAAATTGTCGAAGGCCGAGGCGCCCCATTTCAGGAACTGGTAGCGCTCGTAATTGCGCTCATATTCGAGCGCGACGTTCTGCTCGAACGCCTTGGGCGTGCCGAACTCGTCGACCATCACGCTGTGGTCGATGACGAGATGGACCGGCACCTGCGGATTGATCCTGGCCGGATCGCCGCCGAGCGTCGCCATCGCGTCGCGCAGAGCGGCGAGATCGACCACCGCCGGCACGCCGGTGAAATCCTGCATCAGCACGCGCGCCGGGCGATACTGGATCTCATGCGACGAGGTCCGCTCCTTCTGCCAGTCGACCAAAGCCTGGATGTCGGCGCGGGTGACGGTCTTGTCGTCCTCGAAGCGGATCAGATTCTCGAGCAGCACCTTCATCGAGAAAGGCAGCCGCGAGACGTCGCCGAGCTGCTCGGCCGCCTTGGCGAGCGAATAATAGGAATAGCTCTTGCCCCCGACATCGAGGGTGGAGCGGGTGCCAAGTGCGTTATTGCCGACGGTGGTCATGAAGGGTCTCGCCGCTAAGTGATACTTTGCGCCGGGAACGGGCGCCCGGCGCGGTCGCGGGCGCTCTAGCAAGGAGCGGGCTTTGGGGGAAGGGAGGTCCCGGGGCGAACCAGGTGAAACGCGTCCTCCGTCCATCGCCGCCGGGCCACGGCTCATCGTTCCGGATTTGCGAACGAAGTCGCGGGGTTTCAGAGGGAAGGCTCGGCCTCCGCGCCTTCCGTTCATCGCAAGTTTATGAAACTTCTCAAAGTCTCGGCGCGTTCAGCGGGCAAGTCGAGTTTGAGAAGGAGCCATTTTAATGGCCACGTCAATCCTGGAAGCCCGCGGCGGAAGCCTGATCCCCCAGCCGAGCCAGCGCGGTTATCATATCGTCTATCGCGACCACGAGACCAATTACTGCCCGGGCTGCGGGCGGACCCATTGGTATATCGGCCGGCTGTCGGCGGAATGCGCCTTCTGTGCCACCGCTCTGCCGCTCGAAAATGCGGCGATGGTCGCCGGCGGACAGATCGTCCGCCACGTGCGCCGGCCGGCCTTCACGCCCGCCGAGCAGGCCTTCGCCGCCTGAGTTCATCCGAGAGGCGGGCGGTTCCCCCCTCCCGCAGCCGCCTCTCGAAGGCCCGGGCATCGTCCCCTCTGATCCGGGCCTAGGACGCGAAGCCGCACCGACCATGTAGCCCGCGTCCGCACAGCGGATCCCGCCGGAGCCCTCCCTCTCCGGTGGGATCCAGTGTTTCTGGAGCGGACCGAACCCTTCACCCCTGCTTGCGCCGCACCGGCACGTTGACGTTGCACAGGTCGACGCCGCCGGCGGGGCGGTTGAAGAAGGTGCCGCCGCGATTGGCGCGTCCGAGCACGTAGGAGTCGAAGGCGGGCCGGTTCGAGCGCAGCACCTCGAAGGACGGGCGCTCGGCGGCCGGCATGTCGGCGGCGAGCCGGACCCGGACGATACCGAGTGGGCGCTCGCCCGCCTCGGTGCGGTAGAAGCCGAGATCGCCGGTGCCGCGCGGGCGCGAGGCGAGATGCTGGATGCCCTCGATCACCCGGCCGACAGTGGCGATGTTGAGATCGAGATGGCGCGGCGCGTGGCCGATGACCGCGTAGAGCTCGCCGCCGGTGCCAGTGTCGGGCGCGAGGTCGCGGCCGACGCCCACGCTCGCATAGCAATGGGTGAGCCAGGCGCGGCCGGCCTGCGGATCGGTGCCGACCGGCCAGCCTTCGACATGGCCGGCAACCGGCGCATAGGCGTCCGGGTAGCCCAGGGGGCGGAAGGCGAGGCCCGCGAGGGCGCGGTCATATTCCGCCGGCGGGGTCCGGACCACGCCCTGCGGAAGCGGGTTCTCGGCATCGCCATTGCCCCATTGGGCGACATAATTGTCCTGGATCCGGTAGACGGTGGCGCCGTTCCACCAGCCGGCGCGGGCGAAGGCGCGGATGTTGGCGACATGGACGGGCGCGAAATCCGGCGCGAGCTCGATCACCACCCGGGCGCCGCCCTCCAGGTCCATCACCAGCAAATTCTCCGGCGCGATCGTCCGCCAGTCCTCGGCGCTCGTCGCCGCGATCACCCCCGATGGCTCGGTCACCCCCGCCTGCGGCGCCGGCCGCCAGGCGGTCGCGGGGCCATCCTGAACCGAGCAGGCCGAGAGCATATTGAGCGACAGGATTGCAGCGGCGAAACGGCGCATGAGAAGACTCCCCTTGTTTCCCTTACCGTCGCCGCCCGCGCGCGCCGGATCAACGAAAAAGGGGCCGGCGCATCGGCCGACCCCTCTTTCCTTTTATCGCTGGCGCCGCTCACCAGATGCGGACGCGCTGCTCCGGCGGGAGATAGAGGCGGTCGCCCGGCTGGATGTTGAAGGCGCGGTACCAGGCGTCGACGTTGCGGACGACTCCGTTGACCCGCCATTCGGGCGGGCTGTGCGGATCGGTCAGCAGCCGTTCGCGGAGCGCGCCCTCGCGGGCGTTCGAGCGCCAGGCCTGGGCGAAGGCGAGGAAGAAGCGCTGGTCGCCGGTCAGCCCGTCGATCACCGGCGGCTCGCCATGCTGGGCGACGTGGCGGCGATAGGCCTCATAGGCCATCTCCAGCCCGCCGAGATCGCCGATATTCTCGCCCAAGGTCAGCTGTCCGCTGACATTCTGGCCGGGAATGCCTTGATAGCCATTATATTGCTCGACCAGCCGGCGGGTGCGCTCGGTGAAACGCTCGGCGGCCTGGGGGCTCCACCAGTCGCGGAAGCGGCCCTGCGCGTCGAACTGGCGCCCCTGGTCGTCGAAGCCGTGGCCGATCTCGTGGCCGATGATCGCGCCGATCGCACCGTAATTGACCGCCGCGTCCGCGTTCGGATCGAAATAAGGCGGCTGAAGGATCGCGGCCGGGAAGGTGATCTGGTTGGCCAGCGGGTTGTAGTAAGCGTTGATCGTCTGCGGGGTCATCTCCCACAGTGAGCGGTCGACCGGATTGGGCAGGCGCGAGAGCTGCAGGTTCCAGGCGAACTGACCGGCGCGCATCATGTTGCCGACGAGGTCGCCGCGGTCGACCCGCATCGACGAATAGTCGATGAAGCGCTCGGGCCCCCCGATGCGCGGATCGAAGGCCTGGAGCTTGGTGAGGGCCTGGGCGCGGGTCGCCTCGTCCATCCAGTCGAGCCGCTGCAGCCGCTCGGCAAGCGCGCCGCGCAGGTTCGTGATCAGCTCGCCCATCTGGCGGCGGCTCTCGGCCGGGAAGTGACGCTCCATGTAGATCCGGCCGACGCTCTCCCCGAGCGCGCCGTTGACCACGTCGAGGCCGCGCTTCCAGCGGTCGCGTTGCTGCTCGACCCCGCGCAGGGTGCGCGAATAGAAGTTGAAATTGGCCTGTGGTCGAAGGCGCGCGGGAGGAACGGCGCGGCGCTCGAGAGGGCGTGGAAGGTCATATAGTCCTTCCAGGTCTGGAGCGGCACGGTCTCGAGCATCTGGCCGATCGCGGTGATCGCGGTGGTCTGGCCAGCGATCACGCTCGGCACCTCGCCGAGGCCGAATTGCTGGAGCCATGGCGTCCAATTGAACTGCGGCGCGAGCTGGGTGAGCTGGGCGCGGTTCATCGGGTTGATCAGCTGGCGCAGGTCGCGGCTGCGCTCGGGAGTCCAGTGCGCCTCGGCGATCCGGCGTTCCAGCGCGATGATCGAATCCGCCTTGGCCTCGGGGTTGGCGATCCCGGCAAGGCGATGCAGCTCGACGATGTAGGCGCGATAGGCGGTCCGCGCCCGCTCGAAGGTCTCACCGTCGCGAAGATAATAATCGCGGCCCGGCATGCCGAGGCCGGCCTGGCCGGCGAAGGCGACATAATGGGTCGGATCGGCCGGGTTGGGGAGGATGCCGATCTCCACCGGCGAGACGTAGCCCGGGGTGGCGAACAGGCGGAGCAGGTCGTCGCGGCTGCGAACGGCGGCAATGCGGTCGAGATAGGGGCGGAGCGGCGCGATCCCGGCGCGTTCGATCCCGGCTTCGTCCATGTAGCTGGCATAGAGATCGGCGACCTGGCGGTCCGCCGGGTTGGACGATCGGCCGGCAGTCTCGAGGATCGCGCGCAACTGCTGCTCGAGCTCGATCCCGAGGACCACGCCGACTCCGTAGGAGGAGCGATCGGCAGGGATCGGGTTAGCGGTGAACCAGGCGTTGTTGGCGTAGCGCCAGAAATCGTCGCCGGGGCGGATCGCCGGGTCGCGCGCGGAGAGATCGACCCCCCAGCTGCCGTAGCGCGCCTTCCCTTGAGTCGCTGCAGCTTTGCTTTGGCCGCTCGTTGCGGGTTGGGCGACGATCGGCGCGGCGCCAGCGAGCAGAAGGGCTGCAAGCAGCCCGATGCGAGTCTTCGACATGTTTGAACGATCTCCCCGTGAGCGCCCGAAAATCCGCGCGACTCCAATGGCTTCATCCCCGGGGAGGGGTGATCGCCGACGAGCGAAGGCAGCGCAAGCGAATTCGATTGGGCGAGGCGCTGGCGCCGCGTTAGCGGCCGGGTCCTGGCGGGGGCGGGGTCTGGCTTGCGGCCTGGACGGGCGGGACGATGCCGATGCGGCCGCGGACCACGGTGAAGGATCGGTTCTCGCCGGTCACGACGAGCAAAGGACGGTTCATCCAGAGGGAGAGAAAGACGTGGATCTCGGTCGGCAGCGGATCGAGCAGGTGGGTGACGGCGATCGGCCGCGGCGCCTGGCCTGCAAGCTCGAGCCCGGCGGAGAGATCGAGGCAGCGATTGGCGAAGGCGCGGGTGGACGAGATCGTGCCGTCGGGCGCGACAGTGGCGCGGAAATGGCCGCCCAGCGGATAACGGCCGGGGCCGCTCTGCGGCGAAATCTTGTAGACGTCGATAGGGCCGTCGGCGCTCGCGGGCGGAATTGGGAAGACGTTGAAATCGCGGCCGCAGGGCTGGCGGTCCAGATTTGCAACGGCCGCGCGCGCGGCGGCGAGCCGCCGCTCGACGGCGCCGAGGGCCGGCCTGGCAGCGCCTTCGAAGACCTCCTGCCCAGTCAGCCGCCCATCGCCGGCGACTTGCGCGCGATAGACCGCGACCGGTCCTGCTTCGCCCTCGGCGTAATAAGTGACTGTCAGGCCGTCGCCCTCGGGCACGGCGACCCAGCCGGCGATCCCGGCCGCGGCCGGATCGGGGATCCGTGCGAGCATGTCCCGGGTCGTCACCTGTCCGGCGCGGGCGAGCGCGAAAAGGAGCCGCCCGCGCTCGATCGCGGCGGCCAGGCTGGCGCGCTCCGCCTCGCTCGGCGCCGGCGCCTGAACGCCGGTCCGGGCCTCCCCGGCGACCTCGGCTTCGCCGATGCTGATGTCGGAGAGCGGGGGCGCTTGGGTCTGCGCAGCGGCCGGGGCCGCGAGCGAAGCGGCCAGCGCGGCGAGGGTGAGGGACTGGCGCATCACATTGTTCCCCTTTGGAAAACTTGGTCGGACTCTAGACGAGGCGCCGCGCCGTCGGCAACCGCGCCGGCATCGGACGAGACTGGACGCGCAATCATGGCGCCGGGCTGAACGGCACCCCCTCGGCTCACAGAGCGATCGCGACCGTCTTCAGTTCCGTATAGGCCTCGACTCCGGCGCGGCCGCTCTCGCGGCCTTGGCCAGATTGCTTATAGCCGCCGAACGGCAAAGCCACGTCGGGCGCGGCCGAGACGTTGCCCCACACCATTCCGGCCCGAAGGTGCCCGGCCAGGCGATGCATGGCCGAGACGTCGCGGGTCCAGATCGTGGCGGCGAGCCCATAAGTGGAGTCATTCGCGGCCCGCACCGCCTCGTCGAGATCCTCGAACCGGGTGGCGGCGACGACCGGCCCGAATATCTCCTCACGGACGCAGCGCATGTCCGGGCGGACGTCCGCAAGGATGGTCGGCGCGACATAGTAACCGGGCGCAGAAGGCGCGTCCCCGCCATAGAGGATCGAGGCGCCGTCGGAGCGGCCGCTCTCGACATAGGAGAGCACGCGCGTGCGCTGCGCTTCCGAGACCAGAGGCCCCATCATCGTCCCCGGCGCGAGGCTCGGGCCGATGCTCCACCGCGAGGCCGCCTCGGCGACCGCGGCGACGAAGCGGTCGAAGATCGAGGAATGGACGAAAAGCCGCGAGCCGGCGATGCAGGACTGGCCGGAATTGCCGAATACCGAGACTGCGGCGCCGGCGGCGGCGCGCTCGAGATCGGCGTCGGGGAGCACGATGACCGGGGACTTGCCGCCGAGCTCCAGGGTGACGCGCTTCAACGTATCCGCGGCAGTCCGGCTGATGATCTTGCCGACCTCGGTCGATCCGGTGAAGGCGAGCTTGTCGACGTCCGGGTGGCGGACCAGGCGATCGCCGGCGGTCTCGCCCATGCCGGTGACGATGTTGACCACGCCCGGCGGGAAGCCCGCCTCGCGCACGAGGTCGCCGAGGCGAAGTGCCGAGAGGGGGGTCTGCTCGGCCGGCTTGAGGACCAACGTGCAGCCGGCCGCCAGCGCTGGGGCGAGCTTCTGCACCGCCATCATCAGCGGGAAGTTCCAGGGCACGATCTGCGCGCAGACGCCCACTGGCTCGCGGCGGACATAAGCGTGGATCGATCCCGCGGGAAATCCGGCGGGCTCCAGATGCTCGCCAGCGAGGCGCGTCGCCCAGCCCGAGGCGTAGCGCAAAGTGTCGATCGATTGCGGAACGTCATAGCCGCCGGACGCGACCAGCGGCTTACCGTTGTCGATCGAATCCAGTTCGGCGAAGAGCGCACGGTCGCGATTCAGCAGGTCGGCGAGACGCTCGATCAGGCGAGAGCGATCGAGCGGCCGGAGCCGGGTCCACGGTCCTTCGTCAAAAGCGCGGCGGGCGGCAGCGACGGCGCCGTCCACATCCGCGTCCGACGCGTCCGCGATGGTGGAGATGGTGCGGCCGGTAGACGGGTCCTCGACCGGAATGGTGCGGTCGCCGGTGGAGGGCATCCATTCATTGCCGATGAAGTGCGCCGGCGCGCGGGCGAGCAGCGCCTGGGCGGCTTCGGAATAAGCGGGCTGATCGGGAAAGGGGGCGTGAGCGGTCATGGCCGGTACCATACGTCATTCCGGCGAAGGCCGGAATCTCGGAGGGGGTAGGCGCGAGCGTGAATGTCGCGCGCCAGTGGCGGCGGAGACTTCTCGTCCTGAGATGCCAGCCTTCGCTGGCATGACGGTCTCGGTCAGGCCAGCATCTTCCGCGCGGTCTCCACGGCCCGGTCCTGGTCGGCCGGGCGCGGCGGGGCCTGGAGGCCGCGCTGAACGGCGGGCCGCGCCTCGATCGCCGCAAGCCAGCGCTGGACCCCGGGCAGGCCGTCGATCGAGACTCCCGGCCAATCGTAAGTGCGGACCCAGCAGAAATTGGCGATGTCGGCGATCGAATAATCGTCCCCGAGCCATTCGTGATCGGCGAGACGGCTTTCGAGCACCTCGAACAGACGCCGGCTCTCGCGCCGGTAGCGGTCGATCACGCTCGGGATCTGTTCGGGGAAATAGCGCGTGAAGACGTTCGCCTGCCCCATCATCGGCCCGACGCCGCCCATCTGGAACATCAGCCACTGGATCACCCGGCTCCGGCCCTTCTCGTCGGCCGGGATCAGGCGGCCGGAGCGCTCGGCGAGATAGAGCATGATCGCGCCGGATTCGAAGACCGCGAAATCGTCATTGTCGCGGTCGACGATCGCCGGAATTCGCCCGTTGGGATTGATCGCCAGGAACCACGGCTCCTTCTGGCGGCCGGCACCGAGATCGAGGACATGGAGATCGTAGGGAAGCTCGAGCTCCTCGAGCGTGATCGAGGCCTTGTAGCCGTTCGGCGTCGCGGCGGTGTAGAGATCGATCATCGTCGCTCCTTCGTCCCACCCCGCCTCCAAGTCGGGCATCGCGGGCTAAGGATCAAGGGGCGTTACATGCCGAGAATGATCTCGCCGCCGAAATTGAGGCCGATCCGGCCGTCCCGGAACCAGCGCACGAAGGCGTGCATCGGCGAATAGCCTTCAAAGACGATAACGACACTCTCGCCGAGCCGCGGCTCGAGCGGGCTTTCGATCATCGTTCCGCGCGATGAGATGTTGACGACCGGCACGGGATGCTGCCCGCCCCGAAAATGGAGTGTCGCGCTCGCGACCACGCCTTCGAAGCGCGGCTCACAGCGCTTCTCGACGAACGCATCCTCGACGACTCGGACCGCCTGCTGCATGTCCCGCCCCTCCCTCGAGCGGAACATGCGGCAAAGCAGTTACTTAGTCGTTAGCGCCGCTCTCCCAATAATAAGGCTGGCGCCGGCGGTTGCCGGTGACCTCCTCGTTGAGGGTCTGGGCGTTGTAGAGCCGGCCGTTCAGCATGACGTGGCTGATCTTGTCGGAATTGCGGATGTCCTCGAGCGGATTGGCCTCGAGGATGACCAGGTCGGCGAGGTAGCCCGGCCGGATCTGGCCGAGGTCCCCGAAGCCGTAGACCACCGCGGGGGTCGCGGTGGCGGTGCGCAAAGCCTCGACCGGGCTCATCCCGCCGCGCACGAACGACCACAGCTCCCAATGCATGGCGAGGCCCTGCTGCTGGCCGTGGCCGCCGGCGCTGACCGGAACCCCGCGCTGCGAGAGCGCCAGCGCCTCGCGGGCACTATACTGGTCGACGAACTGGTCCGCCGGCCCCGTCGTCACCCGGACCCGCTCCGCGAGCTGGGACGGTGGCACATAACGGGTGAGCAAAGGATGCTGCCAGATCGGCATCGCCTGCGCCCAATAAGGATCGCCGGCGAGGCCGCCATAGGTGACGCCGAGAGTCGGCGTGTAGCCGACCCGGGTCTGGGCGAAGAAGGAGCGGACGTCCTCGTAGAGCCGGTTCTGCGGGATGTTGTGCTCGAGCGTGGTGTTGCCGTCCTGGATGATGGTGAGGTCCATCCCGAA
>JAEWCW010000214.1 GCA_023390415.1 Pseudomonadota bacterium
GCCTCAGCCGCAGCAGCAACAGCAGCAGCGCCGGCCCAATCCGGCGCCCACCACGCGCCGCCCGCTCACCGAGGAGGCGCTCGGCGGCTTCGGCAGCGATCCGGCGAGCCGCAACACGAGGCCCGCCGGCGCGGTGGTCAGCGATCAGGCGCGCGCGAGCATGGATGCCGCGATTCTCGCCGCCCTTCAGCCCTGCCGCCGCCAGCCGCTCCCGGCGCCCGAAGCGCGCGCGATCCGAGTCCGCGTCGAGGTTACCCTCAACCCGAACGGAAGCCTCGCCAGCGCCAATATCCTATCGGTCTCCGGCGCGACCGGGCCGCTCGCAATCTATGCCGAGCGGATGCGCGATCTTGCGACCAACGTCGTCGAGCAATGCGCGCCGATCCGCGGCCTTCCGGCCGAATATTACAACGTCCGGCGGGGGTGGCGGACGTTCCGCTACACCTTCCCCGAATGATGAGGCCCTCGATGAAAAGACGCTCCCTTCCAGCCCTGCTCGCAGCCGCCGCGCTGACCCTGCCGCTCGGCGTCTCCGCCCAGCAGGCGCCGGCCGTACACCAGGCCGACCCGACCCCGCAGGAGGACGACGTCATCGAGCTCCGCGTCGGCGAGGGCGTCTTCACCTCGGTCTCGATCGCGGTTCCGGCGATGCCGACCCCCGCCTCCGCATCGACCCCGGCCGGCGAGACCGGTGCGCTCGGCCGCCAGGTCGCGCAGATCGTCGCCACCAACCTCAGGAACAGCGGCCTCTTCCAGGCGCGCGGGCCGGACGGGCTACCCGCGGTCAGCTACGGCCAGGTGACCGCGCCCAATTACGGCGCCTTCGCGCCGGTCGGTGCACAGACGCTCGTCCAAGGCTACGTCCAGGCCAACAGCAATGGCACGCTCACCATCGGCTGCTATCTCTACGACGTCGGCACCCAGCGCGCGCTCGCGTCGGAAGGCTTCACCGTCCAGCCCGCCCAGTGGCGCCGTGCGGCGCATCGCTGCGCCGATCTCGTCTATGGGCGCCTCACCGGCGAGAGCGGGCTATTCGACAGCCGCGTCGTCTATGTGGCCGAGAGCGGCCCGCCGGGCCGGCGCGTCAAGCGGCTGGCGATCATGGACCAGGACGGCGCCAATCACCGCTTCCTGACCAACGGCCAGTTCACCGCGCTCACCCCGCGCCTGTCGCCGGACAACCGCACCATCACCTACATGACCTATACGGAGGAGCAGCCGCGGGTCTTCGTCTACGATCTCGCGTCCGGCCGCTCGCGTCCTTTGGTGTCGTCGCCCTACATGACCTTCGCGCCGCGCTTCTCGCCGGACGGGCGGACGATCGTCTTCTCGATGGCGGTCAACGGCAATACCGACATCTACACCGTCTCGGCCGATGGCGGGCAGCCGCGCCGGCTGACCAACGCGCCCGGAATCGACACGGGCGGGAGCTTCTCGCCCGACGGCAGCCGGATCGTCTTCGAAAGCGATCGCTCGGGTGGGCAGCAGCTCTACGTGATGGGCGCCGACGGATCGAACCAGCGCCGGATCAGCTTCGGCGGCGGGCGCTACGCGACCCCCGTCTGGAGCCCGCGCGGCGATCTGATCGCCTTCACGAAGATCGCCGGCAACTTCCGAATCGGTGTCATCCGTCCAGACGGATCCGGCGAGCGCCTGCTCACCAACTCGTGGCATGACGAGGGACCGAGCTGGGCGCCGAACGGTCGCGTCCTGATCTTCTATCGAAGCGCGCGCGGCACCGGTCGCGGCACGATCTGGGCGATCGACGCCGCCGGCGGCAACGAACGCCGCATCGCAACCCCACTCGACGGCTCCGACCCGGCCTGGTCGGCGCTCAATCCCTGATTTGTACGACGGAGAACCAGAGATGAAGAACAAGAGTATCCAGATCGCTGCGCTCGCCGCCGCCCTTCTCGCCACCGCGGCCTGCTCGTCGCGCCGCCCCGCGCAGCTTCCGCCCGCACCGGGGTCCGGCACCGATACCGGGACGATCGGCACCGGCGAGCAGATGGATCCGAACGCGCCGGTCCCGGGCACCCAGGCGCATTTCCTGCGCACCGTCCCGGCGGACCGCGTCTTCTTCGACACCGATCAATATTCGCTGTCCGGGCCGGCGCGCGCGACCCTCGACGCCCAGGCCGAATATCTGCGCCAATATCCCTCGGTGACGGTCACGATCGAAGGCCATGCCGACGAGCGCGGCACCCGCGAATATAATCTCGGCCTCGGCGATCGCCGCGCGAACAGCGTCAAGACCTATCTGGAATCGCGCGGCATCTCCGCCGCCCGGATGACGACGATCAGCTGGGGCAAGGAGCGGCCGGAGGTCGAGGGCTCGACCGAAAGTGCCTGGCAGCAGAACCGCCGCGCCGTGACGGTCCTCCCGAACTGACGAGCAGGACCCTCCCCAAGCCCCGCTCGGGGAGGGTCCTTTACCCCAGTGCCTCGTCCAGAAGCCGCGCCAGGCGCTCGCCGCCGCGAGCGACCTGGAGGCGGACGACGGGGATGAGGCGGCGGACCGTCTCTTCGGTGATCACGGGCCGCTCGGCCGCGGGCGGGGCGCAGGGATCGGCCTGGATCGTCCCGTAGGCGAAGTCGCGGCTCGCCGCCCAGGCCTCGCGCGCCCAGTCCTCGACCGTGCCCGCGCGCATCGCGGCGCGCTGCTCGGGCGTGAAGTCGGCGCGGACGCCCGCGGCGCCGCCGATCGGATTGGAGATCCCGCGCTCGGCCAGCCAGCCGTCCCACACTCCGTGAAGGTTCGTCCGGCCGGCAATGATTCCGTAGGTCACGGGCTGGCGGTTGCCGCCGAGGTCGCCCTTGTCGCCGGCATGGAGCGGCTGGTGAAGGTCGCCGACCAGGTGGACGAGGAAGGCCAGGGCCATCAGCCGCTCGCGCGGCGGCAGATTCCCGTCCGCGAGCAGCCGCGCGTTGCGCTCGATCTGCGCGGAGACGCAATTGCCGTCGCGGCAGGCCGATTCCTGGTCGAAGGGCCGGCAGATGTCGACATTCTGATAGTGCCAGGGCGAGGCATAGCTGAACCGGTCGCGATAGCGCTTGATGCAATCGGGCCAGTAAGCGGCCTGCTCGATCGTGCCCGCGGCGCATTCCGGAGTCTCGAGCAGCCGCGACTGGGCGAGCAGCCGGCCGATCTCGCGCCGGGTCTTGGGCGAGACCTCCATGGCGGCGATCGTCGCCACCGTCTCATGGCCATATTCCCACCAGGCCGCGGCCGGGCTCGCGGCGAAGGCGAGGGAGATTGCCGCGGCGATGCGGCCCCAGATTTTCAGCAATGATCGTCTCCGTAGATCGCGACCGAGCGGCCCTCGGGCGAGGCGCTGCCGCGATACATTCCGGCCGAGTTGAAGGCGAGGCTGGTGTCGCCATTGGCGGCGACGGCGATGACTCCGCCGGTGCCGCCCAATGCGCCCATGTCGGCGATCGCTGCGGCCGCGGCCTCTTCGAGGCTCTCGCCGGCAAGGCGCATCCTTGCATCGATCTCGTGCGCGACCGCCGCGCGGATGAAATATTCGCCCGATCCCGTCGCCGAGACGGCGCAGGTGGCATCGTTCGCCCAGGTGCCGGCGCCGGCGATCGGCGAATCCCCGATCCGGCCCCAGCGCTTGCCCGTGATCCCGCCAGTCGAGGTGGCTGCGGCAAGATGGCCGTTCACGTCGAGGGCGACCGCGCCGACCGTCCCGTATTTCATCTCCTCGTCGAACCAGCCGCCTGGCGTCGCCTTCAGCTCCTCGAGCTGGCGGCGGCGCTCCTCGGTCGCGAACCATTCGGGCGGCACCTGTTCGAGGTCGTTCTCGCGGGAGAATTGATCGGCGCCCTCGCGGCTCAGCATGACGTGCGGGCTCTTCTCCATCACCGCGCGTGCGAGGCTCACCGGGTTGCGGGTCGCGGTGACTCCGGTGACCGCGCCGGCCGCGCGGGTGCGGCCGTCCATGATCGCCGCGTCCATCTCGTTGGTGCCCTGGAAGGTGAAGACCGAGCCGCGGCCAGCGTTGAAATGCGGATCGTCCTCGAGTTCGCGCGCGGCCGCCTCGACCGCGTCGAGCGCGTCGCCGCCGGCTTCCAGGATCTTCGCACCGGTCGCCAGCGCATGGTCGAGCGCCGCGCGGATCGCCGAATCGAGCTCAGGGGTCAGCATGTCGCGCTCGATCACGCCCGCGCCGCCATGGACGAGCAGCCGCCAGGCGCTCCGATTTTGCTCGGTCATAATCGCTCCTCGCGGCCGCCATTAGCGCCAACGCTCCGCCCTCGCCAGCGCCCCGGAAAGATTCCGCTTGCGCGAATCGGGATGATGTAAATATGATATCAGAATAAAGGGAGGGACATGAGATGGGCACGATCAACGTACAGCCGGACCACAGGGCGCTTCGCCTGTCGCAGGAGGGGCCGGCCCGCACCTTCAACGGCTATGTCATGCTGCTTGTGCTGCTGCTCGCCATCGTCGCGATCTTCGCCGGCCTGGGGATGGCGCAGTCCAAGGACCCGGAGCCCGGGATCCTGCTCGCCATGGCGGGCGGCCTCGGCGCGCTGTTCGTCTCTGTCGGCTTCTACCTGCTTCAGCCGAACCAGGCGGCCGCTATCCTCCTGTTCGGCGACTATCGCGGCACCGACCGCCATGCGGGGCTGCGCTGGCGCTGGCCGTGGCTGACCCGAACCAAGGTGACGACCCGCGTCAACAACGTCACGTCCGAGCGGCTCAAGATCAACGACGCGCGCGGCAACCCGATCGAGATCGCGACCAACGTCGTCTGGCGGGTGACCGACACGGCCCAGGCCCTGTTCGACGTCGACGATTACACCAAGTTCCTGTTCGTCCAGATCGAGAGCGCCTTGCGCTCGATTGGCGCGCGCTATCCCTATGACGATATCGAGCATCAGGAGACGACTCTTCGCGGCCATGCCGAGATCGTCAGCCAGGACCTGCTCCACGAGCTCCAGGATCGGGTCGCCGTCGCCGGGATCACCGTTGACGAATGCCGTCTCACCCACCTCGCTTATGCCCCCGAAATCGCCCAGTCGATGCTTCGCCGCCAGCAGGCCGAGGCGGTGATCGCGGCGCGGCAGAAGATCGTGATCGGCGCGGTCTCGATGGTCGAGAATGCGCTCCAGCTCCTGTCCGAAAAGGGCGTGGTCGAGCTGGACGACGAGCGCCGCGCGGCGATGGTCTCGAACCTGATGGTCGTGCTTTGCTCGGAGCGGGATACCCAGCCGATCGTCAATACCGGCACTCTCTATCAATAGGCTGGGACCATGGCGCCGCCGCCGAAGAAGGCCTTCCCTCTGCGCATCGAGCCGGCTCTCTGGGCCGCGCTCGAGCGCTCGGCGGCGGCCGACTTCCGGAGCGTCAACGCCCAGGTCGAATGCCTTCTCCGCGAGGCGCTCCAGCGCCGCGGGATCAGGGTCGCGCCGCCCGAGCAGAGGAAGCGCGGCCGGCCGGCGCGGGGCGAGTCTGGATCATAAGCTCGTTTCGGCTATAGAATGACGCCAGCGAAAGGAGGTCGCCTATGGCCTACGAAGCGCGTCACTCGGCCGGCATCGCTTACGCCCTTGCCGCCGCCTGTCTTCTACTGTCCCTCATCGGTTTCGTCGCTGCGGGGGTGATCCCCAGCGAAAGCACTGCCGGCGGCGGCGCCAACCCGCTGGTCGGCTGGGCGATCGTCGCTGCGGCCTTCGCTGCAGGCGCGATCTTCGTCCGCCGCGCTCTCGATCGCTCGCCCCAGGCGCGCGTCGACGGCGACGGCGTCTGGTCAAAGAAGATCGGCCGGACCGTGCCGTGGAGCGAGATTGGCGGGTTCCACCTGCTTCGTGCCGGGATCCAGCGGATCGCGCGCTTCGAGCGGCAGGGCGATTCCACCTTCGGGATCAACACCACCTTCTACGATCGCGGGATTGCGGACCTCGTCGCCGCGGTCCGCCATCATCGCCCCGATCTCGCCGCCTGAACTTCTTCAGAGCCGGAAGATGACGTCGTCGACGGTCACAGCGCCGCGCGCCACGACCAGGTTCTGATAGTCGCTCTGCCCGTCGCGGGTGCTCGCCGGGATGTCGCCCTCGGCGCGGAAGGCGCGCCTGAGGAAGGTGGCGAGCTCGCCCGCCGTCAGCATCCGGTCGCCGTCGAGATCGGCCTCTCCGCGGACTCCCGCCTGGAGGAAGTGGGCGAGATAGCCGCCGGCGTTGTAGTTGGACGCGACCCGGCTGGTGAGATCCTCCTCGGACGAGAAGAGGCCCATCACGTTCGGTCGCTCGGTGAGCTCGCGGAAGCCGCCGCTGAAGCAGCTGTCGAGCGCAACCACGGAAAGCCGCGCCCGGACCGTTCCGAACAACCGAGCGAGTTCGTCGTCGCGAAGCGAGCCGTCGCGAAGCTCGATCGTCTCTGCCCGGCCGTCGGGCTCGGCGCGGTTCGCGCTCTCCACCCGGTCGCCATGGCCTGAGAAGAAGAAGAGGAAGGTGTCCTCCGGCCCGGCCTGGGCGGCGATCCGGCGGAACGCGGCCTCGACCGACGCGCGGGTCGCCTGGGCGTTGGTGAGCACCACGCTCGCCGGATTGAGGACTCCGGCGGAGCGCAGCTCGCGCGCGAGGTTGACGGCATCGTCGTCCGTATTCTCGAGCACGTTGAGCCGACCCCCGTAATCGGAGACGCCGACGAAGATCGCATAGACGCGGTTGCCGCCGCCGACCGCCGCCTGGCGGGCGGTGCCTGCGCTCGGCCGCACGTCGAGCCGGTAGCGGCCGGTCTCGCCCGGCCGGTAGGAGGTGACGAGCACCCGATACTCGCCGTCCTCGGCGAGCGCGGTCTCGATCCGGCTGTCCGTCGAATCGCCGTCGCCATTGTCGTCGTTGTCCTGCTGGCGGCCGCTCGGCGGCACGAGCATCACATAGGTGTCGAACTCGCCCGAGCTGAGCTCGATCGAGACGCGCTGGCCTCGCCGGCCCTGGAAGCGGAAGCTGTCGACATATTCGCCGCTGCCGAGCTGCTCGTCGCCGCGGCGGAGCTCGCCGGTCTCGCTGAGATGGATCGCGGACGGCGCCTCGACGGAAGCCGCAGCTTCGGGCTTGCCGAATTCCGGCTTTCCGCCCGACGCATAGGAGGCGTCGATCCCGAAAATCGCCACCGTTGCGAGGGCGCAGGTGGCCAGGATGGTCTTCTTGAGATTCGGCATCTCTCGTCTCCCCTTCGGCGGGGGCGAAGCCCCGCATGCCTTCCCTCCTAGGCGTCGGAGGCGCGGACATCATTCCAGCTTATGTCGGAGACGCGCCCCGAATCATGTCATCCGACCTTTGTCGGGTCCCGGCGCCAGCGGGCGCGCTCACTTTCCCTCAAGGCCTTGAAATCCTATATGACGGTCATGTCCATTCGTCCGTGGCGCGATATCGCGCGCCGTCAGTCCCGCCAGATCATGGTCGGCAACGTGCCGGTCGGCGGCGACGCGCCGGTCACCGTCCAGACCATGACCAACACGCCGACCGCGGACGTGAAGGCGACGATCGACCAGATCCGCCGCTGCGAGGAGGCTGGGGCGGACATCATCCGCGTCTCCTGCCCCGACGAGGCCTCGACCGCCGGCCTCAAGGAGATCGTGCGCGCGGCGAACGTGCCGATCGTCGCCGACATCCATTTCCACTACAAGCGCGCGCTCGAGGCTGCCGATGCCGGCGCCGCCTGCCTTCGGATCAATCCCGGCAATATCGGCTCGGCCGAGCGCGTCCGCGAGGTCGTCAACGCCGCCAAGGCGAACGGCTGCGCGATCCGGATCGGGGTCAATGCCGGCAGCTTGGAGCGCGACCTGCTCGAAAAATATGGCGAGCCCTGCCCGGAGGCCCTGGTCGAGTCCGCGCTCGACCATATCCGCATCCTCGAGGACCATGATTTCCGCGAGTACAAGGTCGCGGTGAAGGCGTCGGACGTGTTCCTCGCCGTCGCCGCCTACCAGCAGCTCGCCGAAGCGGTCGATTGCCCGCTCCATCTCGGCATCACCGAGGCCGGCGGGCTTCGCGGCGGCACGGTGAAGAGCGCGATCGGAATCGGCTCCCTGCTCTGGTTCGGGATCGGCGACACGATCCGGGTCTCGCTCTCGGCCGAGCCCGAGGAGGAGGTGCGGGTCGGCTACGAGATCCTGAAGAGCCTCGGCATCCGCAACCGCGGCGTCCGCGTCGTCTCCTGCCCGTCCTGCGCGCGCCAGGGCTTCGACGTCATCCGCACCGTCCAGACGCTCGAGGATCGGCTCGCCCATATCCGCACGCCGATGTCGCTGTCGGTGCTCGGCTGCGTCGTCAACGGCCCCGGCGAGGCGCGCGAGACCGATATCGGCATCACCGGCGGGGGCAACGGGAAGCACATGGTCTATCTGTCGGGAGTCACCGACCACCATGTCCAGGACGCGGACATGGTCGACCACATCGTCCGCCTCGTCGAAGCCAAGGCCGCCGAGATCGAAGCCGCCGCCATCGCCCAGGCCGCCGAATAAGGCCGCTCCCGAAACGCTTTCTTCACCCCGATCCCGTAGATCCCGCCTCCATGAGGGGCGCGCTGGTCACGGTCATCGTCGTCGGGGTCGGCATCGGCGCGCTGATGCCGTCCGGAAACCGCACCCCGGCGCCGCAGGCCCAGGCCGAGGTCGAGGAAAATCCGGCCCTCGTCTCGCCGACCGAGCCGCTTCGCGAGCTCGTCCTCAATCGCCGGCCGGACGGCCATTATTATGTCGATGGCATGGTCAACGGCCGCGAGACCCATTTCCTGATCGATACGGGCGCGACCCATGTCGCGATCACGATGGACGACGCCAAGCGGCTCGGGCTGGACGTCGATCCCGGCAACTTCAGCTTTGTCGGCCAGGGCGCTGGCGGGCCTGTGCGGGGCCAGCAGGTGATGATCGATCGGATCGTGATTGGCGGCCGGGTGGTCACCAACGTTCGCGCCGCAGTCCTCGAAGGCCTCTCGACCAATCTGCTCGGCCAGTCGGTGCTCAGCCAGCTCGGAACGCTCGAGATCAGCCGCGACCGCCTGACCGTCCGCTGACCGCGCGGTCCGCCGCCTAGTGACGCGCCGTGCCGCCCCGGCTACGGGCGCCTCATGCCTGCGCAGGTCCGCCATACCGCCATCGCCTTTGCCGTCGCAGCGCTTGGAATCGCCTTCTTCTCGGTGATGGACGCGGTGATGAAGGGCCTCTCGCTCTCGATCGGCACCTACAACGCCCTGCTCTGGCGGACGCTCGCCGGCGGAGCGCTCGCAGGCGCTTTCTTCTTGGGGGCGCGCAGCCGCTGGCCGGGCGGGGACGCGCTCAAGGTCCATCTGATCCGCGGCGGGATCGGCGTGCCGATGGCGATGACCTTCTTCTGGGGCCTTGCCCGCGTGCCGATGGCGCAGGCGATCGCGTTGGCCTTCGTCGCGCCGCTCATCGCGCTCTATCTCGCTGCAGTCCTGCTCGGCGAGAAGATCGAGCGGCGCGCCCTCTTCGCATCGCTGCTCGGCTTCGCCGGAGTCCTCGTCATCTTCGCCGGCCAGGCCAAGGCCGATCTCGGCCCCGAAGCCTTTCAGGGCTCGATTGCCATCCTCGTCTCTGCGGGCCTCTACGCCTACAACATCATCCTGATGCGCAAGCAGGCGTTGCTCGCGCGTCCGGTCGAGGTCGCCTTCTTCACCAGCGGGATAACGGGCCTCGGCTTCCTGCTCGCGGCACCCTGGCTTGCCGAGCCGCCGCCGCTCGCCGAGCTTCCCTCCATCGCCGGCGCCGCAATCCTCGCCTTTCTCTCGCTGCTCCTTCTCTCCTGGGCCTATGCCCGCGCCGAGGCGCAGCATCTCGCGCCGGTCGAATATACGAGCTTCATCTGGGCGACGATCCTCGGCTATGCGGTCTTCGGCGAGCGGGTCCTCCCGCTCACCCTCGCCGGGGCGGCGATGATCGTCCTGGCCTGCCTGATCGCGGCCACCCGGCGGCCGCCGCCCGATCCGGACGTCGATTCGGGAGTTCACGCCTGATGGCCTGGTTCTGGTTGATCCTCGGCGGCCTGTTCGAGGTCGGTTTCACCACCTCGCTGCGCTTCGTCGACGGCTTCCGCAACGTGCCCTGGACGATCGCGTTCCTCGTCTCGGTGACCATCTCCATGGCCCTGCTCGAATATGCCTCGCGCACCATCCCGATGGGCACGGCCTATGCGGTCTGGGGCGCGATCGGCGCGATCGGCACCGTGCTCGTCGGAATGGCCTGGTTCGGCGAACCGGCGACGACGATCCGGATGCTCCTCATCCTCGTCATCGTCGGGGCAATCGCCGGGCTGAAGCTGACCGCTTGATCGCGCTCAGCGGGCGGGACGCAAAGCGCGGGCGACCTCCGGCGTCTCCTCGATCGACTCGAGGAAGCGCGGCTCGATCCGGCGTCGGCTCGCCTGCTCGTAGGCATAGCCCAGCGACAGGATCAGCCCGTCCGACCATTTCGGGCCGATGAAGCTGAGGCCCACCGGAAGCCCGCGAATGTCCCCCATCGGCACGGTGAGGTGCGGATAGCCGGCGATCGCCGCGAGCCCGCCGCCGCCGCCGCCCGCGATGACGTCGCCGTTCACCGAGTCGATATGCCAGGCTGCCGGCATGGTCGGGCCGACCAGGGCATCGACCCTATGCTCGCGGAGCAGGCGGTCGATGCCCTCGGCGCCGGCGAGCCGGCGCATCGTCTCGAGCGCGCGGCGATAGGCGGGGGCGTCCAGTCCCGCAGTGGCCTCGGATTGCTCGAACAGGCTCTGGTCGAACAGCGCCATCTCCTCGCTGGCATGGGCGCGGTTGAAGGCGATGAGATCGGCGAGGGTGCGGGTGCGGACCGCCGGCGGGGTGGTGGCGAGGTAGCGGTTGAGACCGTCCTTGAACTCGTGGAGCAGGACGGTGAAGCTGTTGCTCCCCATCTCGCCGCGCCCCGGGAATTCGGCGATGTCGACGAGGATCGCGCCCTGGGCGCGGAGATCGGCGAGCGCGCGCTCGAAGACGGCATTGGTTCCGAAGCCCGAGGCGAACCGCATCACGCCGATCCGCCGGCCGCGGAGCGACTCGGCATTGAGCAGGGCGGCATAAGGCTGGCGGCGGCGGTCGGCCTCGGCGGTGGCCGGATCGGACGGGTCGCTTCCGGCGATCGCCTCGAGGATCTGGGCCGCCTCGCGCACCGTCCGCGCCATCGGCCCGGCCGTGTCCTGGCTCTCGGCGATGGGCACGATATGGGTGCGGCTGACAAGGCCGACCGTGGGCTTGAACCCGACGATTCCGTTGACCGCCGCCGGGCAGGTGATCGAGCCGTTGGTCTCGGTGCCGATCGCGCCGGGGACCATGCCCGCCGCCACCGCGACTGCGCTCCCGCCCGACGAGCCGCAGGGATTGCGATCGAGCGCATAGGGGTTGCGGATCTGGCCGCCGACGGCGCTCCAGCCCGAGATCGAATCGTTCGACCGGAAATTGGCCCATTCGCTAAGGTTCGACTTGCCGACGATCACCGCGCCGGCGCCGCGGAGCCGCGCGACCAGAGGCGCGTCGCGGTTGGTGACGTTGTCGCGAAGGGCGAGGCTGCCCGCCGTCGTCGGCAGCGGCCCGGCCGTCTCGATATTGTCCTTGATCAGGATCGGCACGCCGAACAGCGGCCCGCGCGCGCCGCCGCCCGAATCGAGGCGGCGGGCCTGATCGAGCGCGGTCGGATCGGTCGCGATCACCGCCCGCAGCCGCGGGTTGAGAAGCGCGATCCGCCGGAGCGAGGCTGCGGTGCGGGCC